>CALBLB010000176.1 GCA_937896115.1 uncultured Succinatimonas sp. | reverse complement strand
CCTAAAAACGACGCTTTTTTGAATTTAATTCCTGATTTTCAAAAGGTTAGCTAATTGCAATCTAAATTTAGAAATGTGATCTACATTAAATTTTTAAATGGGTGGTTGGGTTTTCCTCAATTTACTCTAAGGTCTAAGGAGTGATCAGAAAATTTTTGACAGGATGAAAAAAGCCTGACATTGTCAGGCTTAATTCTCTTTAGTTACCAAATGAAGCAGAGATCACTTTACGCGTATTTTCCGCCGGTACCGTAAGATTTAGCTTGTCGTAATCATCAGCTAGAAGATGCAGGGCATTATCAAGCCATTTGGTATCTCGGTAGGAGTAAATGATGCTTTGACAGTGACGAGCAGAAGAAAGATAAGCTCCGCGTTCGCGGTAGTATTCTGCGATGCGATATTCACGCTCAGCCAATTGATCCTTCATGAAAAGTATGCGCTGACGCGCATCGTTGACGTAAGGCGAATCAGGATAACTTTGCATGAAATCGGAGAAGATTTTGATTGCTTCGTAATATGCTTTAGGATCTTTTTGCGCGCGGTTCAAACCGATGAATTCCTGAATGAGGTTTCCGCGTTTTTGCATTGCGATCAGTCCTTTCATATACGCCACATAATCTGCGTATATGGAGGTAGGATTTATGCGTTGGTAACGGTTGACCGCAGCTTCGGCAAGTTCCGTTTCGCGACTTTTGTAATATACGTAAATAAGATCAAGTTGTACCTGATCGGTATATTCACCAAAAGGATAGCGTGTATCCAAGGCTTCCAAATATTGACGAGCCTTGGAGTAATTGCTGTCAGCCATACTGGCTTTTGCCGTCTGGTAAAGCGAGGACGCCGACAGATCCGGAACCTTGTCTTTATTGACGCTCTCAGCGTCCGAGTGACAACCAGAAATTGCTATTGCACAAGCGCAAATTGCGCTTAAAAAGAATTTGTTCAGCATCGTTGTGTGACTGCTATTCTCAAAATAACCAAAAAGCCTTGGTACTATAATACCCCAGTTTAACAGATTTACGGGGTCGCAATGCGACCAGAACCTGAGGACCTATACACATATGACCAAGATCCTTACTTTTTGTGTGACCGATGAGTTCCACGGTAAAAGGTTGGATGCAGCACTGTCGGCACTTTATCCGGACCGTTCGCGTTCGGTGATCACACAGTTTATTCAAAACGGCATGGTTGAACTTGACGGAAAGAAAGTTATTAAACCAAGTTTTAAAGTAAGTTCCGGGCAAAAAGTAAAACTTGAGATCCAAGAGGAAAATGCTGTGGAAGCTAAACCTCAGGATCTTCCTTTGGATGTGGTGTATGAAGATGATGATTTAATCGTGATCAATAAACCGGCAGGATTTGTGGTTCACCCAGGAGCCGGAGTCCCCGACGGAACCGTGATGAATGCAGTTTTGTTCCGTTATCCGCAAACTGCGGCTTTGCCGAGGGCTGGGATCGTGCACCGCCTTGACAAGGATACGTCAGGGTTGATGGTTATAGCGCTTTCGCAGTTGGCTCAAATTAAATTGACCAGAGCTATCAGCAAACATAATGTCGTACGTGAATATGAAGCAGTGGCAGAAGGTCTGATCACCGCAGGCGGCACTATTGAAGGTGATATAGCCCGTGATCCTAACAATCGTACTCGCATGGCGGTCGTACCCGACGGAATGGGACGAGAAGCCGTGACTCATTATCGCGTGATGGAACAGTTCAGAGCTCATACCCTCTTAAGATTGCGACTTGAAACCGGCAGAACCCATCAAATTCGCGTACATCTTGCAAGTATCGATCATCCTCTCATAGGAGATCCTCAGTATGGACGCGGCTTAAGAATTTTAAAGGGATCGTCCGATGCTTTTGCCAATACTTTGCGTTCTTTCAGACGCCAAGCCTTGCATGCTGCGCATATTGAGTTCAAACATCCTGCAAGCGGAGAAAATTTAAGCTTCGATGCTCCCCGTCCTAAAGACTTTGAAGAGCTTATAGAAGCCTTGCGTCAGGATAAAAAAGAGCATCCAGATGAATATTGATTGTATTGAACGCATCTCTTGTTTTGACAATGCCGATGCTGCATTCAGTTTGCGCAACGGCGGTGAGAGTTCAGGTAATTATGCTTCTTTAAATCTTGGGGATCATGTTGGGGATGATCCAAAGATTGTTGAGAAAAATCGCTTGAAGTTTGAACAAGCTTTCGGACATCGTTGTGTGTTTATGCATCAACTTCACGGTACGAAAGCTACGTTGATACGAAAAATTCCGGATTTTAGCCCCGAATGTGATGCAATTGTCACCGACGTGAAAGGCCTTGGGCTTGCCGTGATGACTGCAGATTGTTTGCCTTTACTCTTGCAAACAGGGGACGGTAAAGTTTGTGCCGCCGTACATTGCGGATGGAAAGGGTTGGCACGCGGAATAGTCCGAAATACAGTCTCACTTATTAGAAAATTGTCAACAAGTTCGCTTGAGGTTTATACCGGACCCTGTATAGGACCGTTGTCTTTTGAAGTAGGTCCCGAGGTAAGGGATGAATTTGTGCATGCATTCGGATCTGACGCTAATTCAGCTTTTAAAATATCACGGGCAGATCGTTTGCTGTGTTCTTTACCTGAACTTACGAGCTTGGCTCTTATGCAAAGCGGTGTTGAAATAGCGAAAATTGTTCACAGCGGTTGTGATACGTTTAAAGAAAAGGAGCGTTTTTTTTCATATCGCCGTCATGCCGTGACCGGGCGCATGGTAACGGTGATCTCTTTGCGTTGAGAGCTTGTAAATACGTTTTTTTTTTGATCAGTGTAAATTTAGGGCAACCCTCGCAGACACGCGGCGGTTCTTAAAATCGTTCTCTTGGATCACGCCGCCCTATAGATAAATATTTCCTGATTTTTATTCACTGGATTTTGTGCTCCCGGATGAATCACAGTTGCGTTTTTTTTGCAATGATTTTGTAATCAGCATACTTTAAATAAATCCTCCTTACCCCCATGTGCTTTTCAGCAAGAGATTAAAAATAAAGTATTTTTTAAGGAGGCATGTAATGCGTCTTGACAGATTTACAGCCAAGTTCCAAGAAGCTTTGGCTGATGCTCAGTCACTCGCCGTGGGTCATGATAACCAGTTTATAGAACCGGTTCACATCATGTCCGCACTGCTTGCCCAGCAGGACGGTACGGTACGTCCGTTGATCACTTTGGCAGGATCGGATCCTAAAGCTCTTGAGATCCTGGTTAACAAAGCAGTGGACAAGTTACCGCAGGTAAAGGGTGCAGGCGGGGATCTGCAGATTTCGTCACAAGCAGGAAGATTGCTCAATGTATGTGACAAGCTTGCTCAACAAAACGGCGATCAGTTTATTTCTTCTGAAATGTTCGTATTGGCGGCCATTGAAGGAGATCCTGAGTTAAAAGATATATTTTCACGTTGCAATCTGACTTTGGAAAAGGTGAATAAAGCCCTAAAAGAAATACGTCAGGGGCAGAATGTTAACGATGAAAACGCCGAAAGCAATCGCGGCGCGTTAAAGAAATATTGCATAGATTTAACTGAACTTGCAGAAAAAGGGAAGTTGGATCCGGTTATAGGTCGTGACGAAGAAATTCGCCGTACTATGCAGGTATTACAACGTCGTACCAAGAATAATCCTGTTTTGATCGGCGAACCCGGTGTAGGTAAAACGGCCATAGTCGAAGGATTGGCGCAGCGTATTGTAAAAGGCGAAGTTCCGGAAGGATTGCGCAACAAAAAAGTATTGTCACTTGATTTGGGCGCATTGATAGCCGGTGCAAAATACCGCGGAGAATTTGAAGAGCGTCTGAAGGGCGTTCTAAATGATCTTGCCAAAGAAGAAGGCAAGGTGATCCTTTTCATCGATGAATTGCATACCGTGGTCGGAGCAGGCAAGAGCGAAGGTTCCATGGATGCCGGCAATATGTTGAAACCGGCATTGGCACGCGGTGCTTTGCATTGTGTCGGTGCGACGACTCTCAATGAATATCGCCAGTACATCGAAAAAGATGCGGCTTTGGAACGTCGTTTCCAAAAAGTGTTCGTGGCAGAGCCGTCGGTTGAAAATACCATTGCCATCTTGCGTGGTCTTAAAGAGCGTTATGAGATCCATCATCACGTACAAATAACCGATCCGGCAATCGTTGCAGCAGCTACATTGTCAAATCGTTACATTACCGACAGGCAATTACCTGATAAGGCTATAGATCTTATCGATGAAGCTGCAGCATCCATCAGGTTGCAAATAGACTCAAAACCTGAACCTTTGGACCGACTCGATCATAAGCTTATTCAGCTTAAGATGGAGCGTCAGGCTTTGTCCAAAGAAAGCGATGAGGCCAGCCTTAAGCGTTTGGCAGATCTTGATAAAGAGATTGCAGACAATGAACGTGAATACTCACGTTTGGGTGAAATTTGGAAACGCGAGAAGTTGCAACTTGAGGGCACGCAGAAACTTAAGATCAAGCTTGACGAGGCAAGACATCAGTTTGATGTAGCAAAACGTACCGGTGATTTGGCAAAGATGAGTGAGTTGCAGTACGGCACCATTCCTGCTTTGCAAAAACAGGTGGAGGAAAGCAGTAAAGCCAAATCGTCAGGAGAGAATCTTGAACTGGTACGTGACAAGGTAACCGATCAGGAAATTGCCGAAGTGGTTTCCAGAGCTACCGGTATTCCGGTATCAAAGATGCTCGAGGGTGAACGTGCCAAACTTCTGCACATG
The DNA here is from genome assembly GCA_937896115.1 of uncultured Succinatimonas sp. Lineage (GTDB taxonomy): Bacteria > Pseudomonadota > Gammaproteobacteria > Enterobacterales > Succinivibrionaceae > Succinivibrio. The sequence continues at coordinate 1,043 of CALBLB010000176.1, read as the reverse complement.
GAAGATGCTTTGCACAAGCGCGTGATCGGTCAGGATGAGGCTGTAAATGCAATTGCAAATGCAATAAGACGCAGCAGAGCAGGACTGTCTGATCCTAATCGTCCCATCGGTTCGTTCCTGTTTATGGGACCTACCGGAGTTGGTAAGACCGAACTATCGAAGGCTGTGGCAGAATTCCTTTTCGATACTGATTCGCCTGGATATGTCCGAATTCATGGAAAAGTACTCGGTATCGCGTTTGGTAGGTGCTCCTCCGGGATATGTAGGTTATGAGCAGGGCGGTTATTTAACTGAGGCGGTAAGACGTCGTCCTTATTCGGTCATCCTGCTTGATGAGATCGAGAAGGCTCATCCTGATGTGTTTAACATTTTGTTGCAGGTACTGGATGACGGACGTTTGACAGACGGTCAGGGACGCACTGTTGACTTTAAGAATACCGTGATCATCATGACTTCCAACTTAGGATCTCAAATGATTCAGGAAGAAGCCGGTAAAAGTGATTACGATACGCTTAAGGGCAAATTGCTTACGGTTTTGGAACAGCATTTCAAGCCTGAGTTCCTAAACCGTATCGATGAAACGGTGGTGTTCCATCCTTTAAGTCACGACAATATCAAAGCCATTGCTGCCATTCAGCTTAAGACTTTGGAGCAACGTATGCAGAGCAACGGTTACGATATCAAAATGTCGGAGGATATTGCAGATTACGCTGCTACGGCAGGATTTGATCCGGTATTCGGAGCTCGTCCTTTGCGCCGTGTGATCCAAAATGAGATTGCCGATCCGCTTTCATCCATGTTGCTTTCAGGACAGGTGATGCCGGACAAACACTATGTTTTGGAGTTGGATGCCGATCGCAAACTCAAAGTAAGCGAGAGGAAAAATTGAACTCTTAATTAACTGAGCTGAATATTGAAAAACCGCCGCGGAAAACGACGGTTTTTTTGATCTAAAAAAAGCTTAAAGATCAATTGGTAATTAAAAAACTTTAAATTTAATTAAAATTTTATGAAAAATATTGTTGACACCTCAAAAAAAATGT
>CALBLB010000175.1 GCA_937896115.1 uncultured Succinatimonas sp. | reverse complement strand
GCTGCCTGATATCCAAAAGAGAGCAAAAATCTGGCTTGATCCTCTCCCTGCACTTGTCCCAAAGCCGTTGAGGCATCGGCATTTACAAAAAATCCTGAGTAACGACCTTCAAGTCGCATTCCCAAACCTTTGATAAAGGCGCTGTCACCGCCTTTATTGGCAAGATAAGCTCCGTCAAGATGGGGAATGACCGCAAGATTGCGGGTTAATTTAAGACCTAACTCCAAAGATGAGAATAGCCCTTCATCAGCGCAAGCCTCGGAGCTTCTGAATGCAGATACCTTGTCAGCACCGCCTGCACTAAAACGCAAAGCACCGTCCAAAGGACGCGAAGCTTTTTGAAGCTCGGAGCGCAAGGATGTTTTGACGTTAGGCCCGAATGAATATGAAAGCGTGCTCTGAGCGTTTAAAAGCGTAAAAGCACCTTCAGGATAAAGCGCATATCCGTCCAAACTGTCGCTATTACCGACAGTTACCCTGGCGCTGCCTTCACACAGGAAATCACGAATTTTTACAAACCCAGCAAATTCTAAAAAGGCCGAGCTCTCACGCCGTCTGAATTTTAAATCAAAAGCATCGAAACGGTCTTCAAGATATCTTAGGCGTGCCCCGGTCTTACTCTTTAATCCGTACTCACGTTGCCTGAGCCAAGGTTCGTCCCAATACAGCTCTCCAAAAAAGGAATGACCTTTGGCACCTAATTTTGCGTATTCCTCGGCAAGCTCATAACTGCCGGCTCCAAATGACATTCCCAATACCGAAGGATGGGAATTTATAGGTATGCCGTAAGACACTCCTGTGTCAAACTGTTTTTCATCGCTTCCTTGGGCATAAAAAGTCAGTTTGTCTGCATAACCGCTTACATTCGGCACACTGGCAACACCTCCCATTTGGTACTCTCCTGAAGCTTTTGAACCGTGATTGTCGGCAAAGATCTTAAGCGGCCAATGTGATTTTTTCCGAAGATTAAGCTCAAGCTCGGTACCGTCATCCCGCTGCCCCTGCACATAACGTCCGTAAACTCCGAAAGTTCCCAGATCTGCAAGTCTTAACAATGCGCTTTCCATGCTTTCCGTATTGACCGCATGATCCTGCATGGACATTACTTCCGACAGCAAGTTGCGTCTGGTCTGTACATTGACTCCCGAGCGGTTGTTAACCCGGATCTCCTCAAGATAAGGAGTAAGCACCGTCACGTTCACGACTCCGTCCTGCATCACCTGCTCTTTGAAAAAAGCTTTGGAGGTGGGATAACCGTGAGTCTTGCAGTAATAAGTGATCTCATCGAGTACTCTTTGCAAAAGCGGTGCACTGACCGTCTGTCCGTAATGGCGCGAGAGGATCTGTTGCAGATCTTGATGATCTATCTTGGCCAAAGTCTCAACGTTTACCCCGTTCAACACCGTCGACGCCTGAGCCTCATCTGAAAAACTTACCGCGGCGGCGCACAACAGACAACCTAATCCCAGCATCTGCAATACCGCGGTAAAAGATGAAAAGAGCTTGCTGAAAAAACCTTGATGTTTCATTTTCAAAAACTTGCGCATTCTGTCCTCCTATGGCAATGCGTCAAGTTTGACAAACATTCAAGATTTGAAAAGGTACCCTAGGCTGATTTCAGCCTGTTTTGGCGGACTATTTGATTTT
>CALBLB010000174.1 GCA_937896115.1 uncultured Succinatimonas sp. | reverse complement strand
GTAATGTCCTTATAAAACAAATAATTAAGCAATAAAAATACATTTTTCTAATGTATTTGAGGATTTGCCCCTTGAACTTAGCTATACCCAGCGTCTTTTTTACTATTGATTCTGTTTTCCAGTATGTGGTAGAAAAAATATGTAATCGAAGGTGTTTTTATTAGGAGATTAAGCTTTTCTACTGGTTTCTACTCACATAAATGATCATAGGCTTTATTCAGCCGATAATCAAACGTTTTATCTAGCGATGAAAAAAAATTTAAGGAAGATGAAGATTTCTTGTCAACGATAGGAATGATTACGATTAGTGTGATTTTGCAGGGAAATATTTTCCGCAGGAGAGGAAAGCTTTATCTAGAAATTCTCCTGCCAAGGCAAAAGATAGGCCTTAGGACAGCTTGAGGCAGAGTTTTACAGTTTGCAGATAAAGATGCGCATCATCCGCTTTGCCCCCGATTACAACAAGTGATCAGGGGCGGTTATAAGTTAGAGACGGTAAATTTCAGATCCTGTTACAAAGAAGCTTGGGCTCAGTCTCCCTGATACAGGCCCCGTTGATAACGTTTATACTGAGTCGGGCATTGTGAGGTACTTTGAGCCATGGCGGTGTGATAGGCTCCGTTTTTGAAAAATTGAATTTGAGCGCCGTGACTTCCGTTGATGATGCGTACTTTTTGACCGAGCTCGAAACCGCAATTAAACGGAACATCTACCATCACGTCACCGTTATCAGATTCAAGAGAAATTCTAAGACCGTCGGTGTGATTGGCCGCCTTTGATCCAAGCCCGCCTGCCGCTGCACCGAGACCTGCTCCTACCAAGGCTCCGCTGGTGTGATCGTTGATCACCGCACCTAATACGGCTCCTGCTATGCCGCCTATTACGGTATTGGTGGAGGTGTCGTATTTTTTGCTGTCGATATCTATCAGTTCTATGCCTTTTACCGTACCGCCGTAACTTGAATTCATGGTGCCGGCTGTTCCGGTAGGATTGGTACAGGCACTAAGCGATAAAGTAGCAACGCAGACGGCAATGGCGGTTAACGCGATATTTTTCATAAAAAAAATCTCCGGCATATAAAAGGGTATTTTTGAAAGTTTTCTAATGACTTTTTGCAAAATTTCTAAATAATGATCCTCAAGAAAACTTAAAACAAACTTAGCAGAAAATATACATGACAGATAAACATAAAGTATCCGAAGTTCCCGACTGTATTCAAGACGAAGATCAAATTGTTGCAGAGATCGCCGCACTTTCTGAAAAAGGTGAGGGAATTTTTGAGTATAAAGGGGATGAGATCTACGTAAAAAATACGGTGCCTCAGGATGTTGTCCGCGTGAAGTTGCATCCTCCTTTCGTAAAGGGATCCAGAAGAAGACCAGGTGAAATTATAGAAATGATCAACAGTTCTCCCAAGCGTGCTTTGCAAGAGGAGATCTGTATTCATCAAGATCTTTGCGGAGGCTGTCCTTTGGGGCTTTTGAATGTTAAAAGCCAAATTGAGTACAAGCAGCATCTGATAACTAAAGCTTTGGATAAAGCCGGGATCTGCGGTTTTGGCAAGCCTGCTTTTACAGGCTCCGTACAAAAAAATTGTCGTCACAAAAGCATACGTTTTTTTAAAGGATGCGGCGATGATCTCTGCCAGGGCTTTTATCAAAGCAGATCGCATGAATTGTGCAGGGTAGTTAACTGTCCGCTTGAACCTGCCTGGTTCGGGAAGCTTGCCGAGGAAGTGTGCCAAAAGGCCCGTGAAACCGGCGTAAATGCCTATGATGAGTTTTCAGCGCAAGGCTGTTTGCGCACTTTAACCATGCGCGATTGCGGCCTAGAGGAAAGACTTGCCGTCTTAAGTTACAACGATCCGTTGCCAAAAGACTTTGTGGAGAAAATCGCTGAACTTTTTCAAGAGTATCAGGTAAAAGCAGGATTTATTCAGCGCAATCAGACCCGCGGCAACCGTATCATGACAGGGGAGCTTAAACCTTTGACCAAAGATCTTGCAATAAGGGCTGAACTTTGCGGTTTTGAGTTTGAGGCGGGACCTTATACCTTTTTGCAGGTAAATCCAGTAGTAGCGCAAAAAATGTATGAGGCAGCGCTTGCTTGGTGCGGGCAAGATCCAAAACGCGAGGCTCTTGATCTTTGTTGCGGATGCGGAACCATGACTTTAATGTTAGCCAAGAGATTTAAAAAGGTTACCGGGGTTGAAATTGTGAATGAGGCAGTTAAAGCTGCATACGGTAATGCTGCCAAAGCCGGCATAACCAATGCAGAATTTATTGCGGCGGATCTGCAGAAAGTATTGCCGGATCTTTCAAGAAAAGATCTGGCCGCCGTAATTGCAGATCCTCCTCGCTCCGGTTTGGGCAGTGCCAATTGCCGTGCCTTAAAAAGTTTGCATAAAGGCGTAAAACTTGCAGTGATTTTTTGCGGTTTAAAGGCTTTAAGCCGTGATTTGAAAGATCTTGCAGACGCAGGTTTCATGCTAAAAGCGGTACGGGGATTTGACATGTTCCCCAAAGCCATGGGATGTGAAACTCTGTGCATGTTGGAAAAACAATAGGATACTTCAATGTTTAGATGGAATAACGATTACAACCAAGGAGCCCATCCTGCGATATTGCAGGCTTTGCAACAAACAAATCAGTATGCTTACGCAGGCTACGGTCTTGATGAATGGTGTGACAAAGGCTCTTTGGCAATTAAAAAATATTTGGGCAGAACGGATGTCGACATCCATTTTCTTATAGGCGGTACTCAGACTAACTATACATTGATCTCTCATGCCCTGCGTCCGTGGCAGTCTGCAGTATGTGCCGATTGCGGGCATATCAATGTTCATGAAACAGGTGCTTTGGAACATGTCGGACTCAAGATCCTAACTGCTCCTGCAAAAGACGGAAAACTTACTGCAGAGGCTTTGCATGCAATAATTGCCGCGTACCGTTCTTCAAATACTAAAGAGCACATAACGGAGCCTAAGCTCGTATATCTATCCTCTCCTTCTGAATTGGGAACCGTATACGCAAAATCGGAGTTGCTGGCAATCAAGCATGAATGTTTGCAAAATGATCTCTTGTTATTTATAGACGGAGCACGTCTTGGGTACGGTTTGGGCGCAAAAGGAAACGATGTCGATTTAAAAACCGTGGCCTCGTTGGCCGACGCTTTTTATATAGGCGGAACCAAATGCGGTGCTCTGTTCGGCGAGGCTTTGGTGATAGTAAACGACGCTTTGAAAAAGCATTTTCGTGCCAGTATGAAACAAAACGGAGGCATGCTTGCCAAAGGATGGTTGTTGGGCTTGCAGTTTTATACGCTTTTTGCCGACGGATTGTATTTTGAGATCACCAAAAAAGCAGATGAGCAGGCTGATCGCATAAGAGATGCGTTGATTAAAAAAGGGATCCCTTTGTGTCCTGAGAACAGAACCAATCAAATTTTTGCTTCTTTGGATGCAGAGCAGGAAAAAATTCTGGCTCAAGGACATATTTTTGAACAAGAAGGTTATGATCCTGACGGCAGAAAAATAGTGCGTTTTTGCACTTCCTGGAGTACGGATGAAACGGCCGTGGACGCATTGATTGCCGACATTGAAAGTCTTTAGAGATGAATATGTCAAATAAACCTGAGATCCGCATTACCCTTGTTGAAAAACGCGGAACAAAAGGATGCAGCAGGGGACATCGTGTCGGAGACAGCTGGGATTATGATACCGAGCGCGGTAACTTGTGTCCTTTGGCTATGCATACGGCGTTTGTATATGCCGATATCTTACGTTGCGGCGGTTGCATTCCTCATTCACCTGCAGGAGAAGGTCGTTTTGCCTGCCCGGATCCTGATGTTCTGAATATTTTCAAAATAGAAGTGGTAAAGAGTGCAGACTGAAGCTAAAGAGTCTTGTAAGTTCTGATTTTAGTGCGGTAAAAAAGTGGGGAGCAGTTTGCTCCCCTTCATGTATTTGAATTTAAATCTTAAATTGCTTCATCTGATTTAACAGCGCGGTGACATTGTCAACGTTATTTACCACCTGAGTTTGAGATTTTTCCACAAGTTTTACAAATTCGTTGGTAGCATCGGTGATCTGCTGCATGTTTTCCGAAATCTCGGAAGTCGCGGTAGTTTGTTGCTCGGCAGCCGTTGCAATTTGAGTAATGCGGCTGTTGACATCGTTAACCTTGCTGATGATCCCATGCAGCGAGGTGCGTACGTTGGCTGCTTTTTCGGAAAGATCGTTGATACTTTCAAGGCTCTTGATCATGGATTCGTTGGCCATGCTGGCATCATCCTGAATTTGTGAAACCATCTTGGTGATTTCCTGAGTAGACGATGATGAACGTGAAGCCAAAGCGCGGACCTCATCGGCAACCACGGCGAAGCCCTTTCCTGCTTCACCGGCACGGGCTGCTTCAATGGCGGCATTTAAGGCCAGCAGATTGGTTTGTGAAGCAATATCTTCGATGGTCTGAACGATGGTACCGATCTTTTGAGTCTGATCAAACAGAGTCTTAATTCTTTCGGCATCTTCTGTAGTTTTTTTCACTTGCTCGTGCATTCCGTCGATGGTGTATTCGACGTCTTGTACGCCCTGATTGGTGATTTCAACTGATTCGTTGGCAACTTTTGCAGCATTTTCACAATTTTTGGCAATATCTGCAGTAGTGGAAACCATTTCGTCAGATGCGGCAGCCACAGTCATGGCGCGGTTTTGAGCTTGTGCGGATTTTTCTGAGATCTGCGTGGTTATGTCGTTAATGCTGTGTGAATTTTCTATGGTTTGGGTGGCAACTTGTGAGATCTGGGCAATGCGATCTTTCCATGAAGAGCGCATGTGCTCAACGGCGTGAATTGCCGTTCCCATTTCGTCCTGAGCATGGGTCAGAATGGGCGAAGAAAGATCTCCTGCTGCAATTACTTCTGCTTCACGGGTCAGGCGTGATACCGATTTGATGATGTACTTTGGCAGTGAATAAGCGGTAAATATGGCAATGATCAGGGCAATGATTGCGATCACTGCGTTTATGTATACAGGACGCATGTCATTAAGATCGGTTACGGCGTTATCAACATCCTTGATTTGATATTCGATTACCGCTTCAAGATTGATGGCCATATCAACAAAATCCGGGGTCATCTCCGCTTCCAGGATTTTAAAGGCTTTTTCTTTGTCCTGAGCACTGCCTGTACTGATTAAGGGCAGAAATTTTTGTTGATAGTTGTTGATGTAAACGTCAGTTTTTTCTTTGACGGTTCCTATTTCTTTCGGATATCTGGTGGCATGCATGGCTTTTGAAGCCGTGTTGAAGCTCTCCATTTCCTCCTGAATTTTCTTTAAACTTCCGGCATCAGCATTTGTATTTCTTAAGGCAAGTATGTCCTTATGCATTTCAAACAGGGTGTTGTATGCAGATCTGGTACGTGCATGGCGTACTTCGAGCACTTCCTGGGCGTGATCTGCCACCTTGACGTTTTGAATGGTGGAGCTGATCCCTATAGCTGACACCATGGCAGTAAGAAGGATCACGACGGCATATGACAATACAAGTTTTTTCTGAATGCTGAGTTTTAACATTTGTATGTCCTGTATATTTGTTTATATTGATTTATAAATATATTTTGCTTTATCTTCCTTGAAGAAAATCAAGAAGGCAGTGAAATGGAACTTTTGTAAAGCAAGCAAAAGACCACACTAAAAAGCGTACTACTCACAAAAATAGACGGCAATTTTCGTTTTGCATTTAGGGATTTTTTTGTGAAACGGATCGTTATCCTGAGTTTTTTCAGGGGTAATCGTCTGGTGATTTGAAAAAACCGCACTTACAGTGCGGTTTAAATTAGAAAGATTTTAGTCAGTCTTTACTGCTTTTGGCTTCAAGTCCGTTGTATTCGAGAATGGTTTCACGGGAGAATTCGCGTTCGCAGTAATGGCAACGCATCATTACTTTACCGTCTTTGTCGGTACGGATCAGAAAACGGGGAGTAGCTCCGTGCTCTATATGGGTAATGCAGTTGCTGTTAGGGCACTTAAAATCACCGACGGTTTCACGCGGAAGACGCAATTTGTATTTATCTACTACTTTATAGTCTTTGATCTCGTTTACGGTGGCATTAGGAGCGAGGATTGAAAGTTGACCGGTTTCTGACGGTGAGAAGACCACATTGGCGATTTTAATGAGATCTTTTTTACCAAGAGCTCCTGAACGTACGTTGAAACCGACGGTAAGTTCATTGTTCTTACTTAAGAACTTGAACATACGCAGGATGTTGATAGCCTGTCCCGGGGCAATATGATCAATTACGGTTCCGTTGGAGATGGCTTCAACCATCAGGTGGCCCTGATCGGCAGTATTCAGTTCTTTGCTGACGGACATCTTAAATCTCCTTATTCATGACCAGTGCCAAAATGGCTTCACGGGCGTATACGCCGTTTGCCGCCTGTTTAAAATAGTAGGCATGCGGGTTAGCGTCGACATCAGTGGTAATTTCATCGATGCGGGGAAGCGGGTGCAGGATCTTCATATTTTCCTGAGCAGTGTCCAGCATATCAGCGGTAAGGACGAATTTTGAACGTAAGTTCTGATATTCGGTTTCGTCAAAACGCTCTTTTTGTACGCGGGTCATATAAAGGATATCTACTTCAGGTATGACTTCTTCCAAAGTGTTATGGAAACTGTATTTGATGCCGCGTTCGTTGAGAATGTCGAGAATGTACTGAGGCATGGCCAGAGAATCAGGAGCTACCAACATGATTTCGGCGTTATACATGGATAAAGCTTCCGCCAAAGAATGAACGGTACGCCCGTACTTGAGATCTCCTACAAAGGCAATCTTGATGTGATCAAGACGTCCTTGAGTTTCATAAATGGAGAAAAGGTCGAGCATGGTTTGTGACGGATGTTGGTTGGCACCGTCACCTGCGTTTATGATGGGTACCGGAGCAATATCTGCAGCAAGTCTGGCGGCGCCTTCACGATTGTGACGGATCACCAAAGCATCAACGTAGGAAGTGATGATACGTATGGAATCAACTAAAGTCTCGCCTTTTTTACCAAGAGAGGTATTGGCAGCATCAGGAAAACCTATTACCTGACCGCCTAAACGGTGAATGGCGGTTTCAAAAGAAAGACGGGTACGAGTTGAGCCTTCAAAAAAAGTAACGCCTATAAGTTTGTCTTTTAGAAGATCATTACGCGGGTGAGCCTTAAGTTCGCGGGCAGTTTTTAAAATAAGCTCGATATGCTCTTTGGTAAATTCAGAGACCGAGATGATGTCTTTTTGGAAGAGAGGATTTGTCATAAAAGTCCCTTGTAACTGATTGTGAATAACAGTTGGGAACGGGACGCTCTTTCAGGAGCGAATGTACGTGAACGTTTTGTATCGTTGCACTGTTCCTGAAGATTGCATTATACCGAAAAGACGAATAAAACGAGATGTTGTAAAAATAATTGTTTGAATTTTAAGATAATAAAAATCTTTGTCAGAAAAAATTGCAATATGTTAATTTTTTTTCTATAATTAGCGCCACTTCTGCAGGGGCATAGTTCTAATGGTAGAGCAGCGGTCTCCAAAACCGACGGTTGAGGGTTCGAGTCCTTCTGCCCCTGCCATCTCAAGTGTGATTTTTCGTCACAATCTTACTTTTAATATTTGATTGCAGATTGTTAACTGATTGTATTTACAGGTATATACAACAGTATGCAGTTAAAATTTATCTTTGAAATTTTTCTTTAAAAATTCCCAAACATTCCTTTTATCGTTATTTAAAAGGCAATATTTACCTTCAGACGGGATATGAGTGTTACTGCAAAGCAGGCGATCGTACGGTAGATAATGTACGCTGTGATCATAGGGCAACACGGATATACCCTTACTTTGCAAAAATTTTTTTAAATCAGACAAAAAAGGCACATCTGCCTGCATATCGATAAAAAGATCGGCTCTTTTTTTACGCAGGTGCCAATTTAAGTGTTGAAGCGGCTGGATATAGTCGGAAGTTGTTGGAGTTTTTGGCGGTTGATTTTCAATATGCGCGGGAGCAGGTTGAAAATTTGTAATTTTAGTAACTGATGCTTGTTCTGCGGATCCTGTTGTTGAATTTTGTACAGCTTGTACAGAAGGAATCGATTCTCCCCTTTCGTTTCGATCTTGAAACAGATCTTTAAACTCAGGCTGAAGCAGAGTTAATGCACTGTTTTTTATTTTCCAGCGAATGCATTCGTCATTAAACATGAATTTTTACTCTTTCCTGACAACATGCTACTAACGTCATTTTTGCATGAAAGCGGAGATCCATATCAATTTCAAACCGGATCTTAAGCCATCTTATAACGTGACCTAAGGAAAGAAAAACAGTTGATTTACCTTTCCTGACATTGTATCTGTTGTTTATCTGTACATTATACTAAACGACATTAAGATTTGTACTTAAATAGACACAGATCCATAAGTTTA
>CALBLB010000173.1 GCA_937896115.1 uncultured Succinatimonas sp. | reverse complement strand
CGAACGGCTTTAAAAATATCCTCAGGCTGGGGGATCTCACTTTCAATGGCAGTAAGTTTCCAAGCCAGTATATTAAGCAACATCTCAGAATCAGACTGAGTATTTACATGACGACGGGCTTTACGGCATTTTTCACGAAGCTCCGTAGAATTGATAAGATTGCCGTTATGAGCGAGGGCTATTCCATAAGGAGAATTTACGTAAAAAGGCTGGGCTTCGGCTGCGCTTGAAGATCCGGCAGTAGGATAACGGTTGTGACCTATACCGATGTTTCCTACCAATCTCATCATGTGACGAGTTTGAAACACGTCGCGCACCATGCCGTTGGCCTTACGCTGATGAAAATTGCCCGCTTCATCCATAGTCACGATGCCAGCGGCATCCTGTCCACGGTGCTGAAGCACCTGCAAGGCATTGTAAATTGCGACATTGACGGGAGAAAATCCCACCATTCCTACTACACCGCACATAGTTTCAAGCTCCACTGCCCGTTACCGGGGCTGACATGTACAAAAAGAACCAGTTAACAAGACGTTGCAGATCAGGCAGAAATACCGACTGACTGTACCATTGCGTTTGCTGCACAAACAAAAGAATATGCAGATGAAAAAGGATCTGCAAAAGAGCTAGGACCGCTGCCATGATGAGAACGCCTCTTAACACTCCGAAGACTACTCCCAAAAGACGGTCAAAGCCCGAAAGTCCGGCCTTCTCTATCATGGTACACACAAGCCTGCCGGCCATTCCCGTAATTATCAGTGTAAGTGCAAAAAGTACGATCACGGCAAGAACATTACGGGTAAGCGTATCGTTTGAGAAGACAAACAACGGTGCCACGGCACCGTACATTTTTCCTGTAACCAAAAAGGCAGCAATCCATGCCAGTATGGATGCTGCCTCTTTGACAAAACCGCGCATAAGCGAAATCATCGCCGAGATCACAATCACGGCGATGATCACCCAGTCGGCTGCGGTTAAAAAGCTCACTTGGTTTCTTTGGTGAGAACTTCAAGACCGTTCAAATACTTTCTAAGTACCTTAGGAACGGTTACCGAGCCGTCGGCATTTTGATAGTTTTCAAGCACGGCGACCAAAGTACGACCAACGGCCAAACCTGAGCCGTTTAAGGTATGTACCAATTCGATGCTTCCGTCCTTACGACGTACACGAGCTTGCATACGACGGGCTTGGAAATCCAAGCAGTTGGAGCAAGAAGAGATCTCTCGATAGCAATTTTGCGCAGGAAGCCAGACTTCAAGATCATAAGTTTTGGCAGAACTAAAGCCCATATCCCCGGTAGAAAGTGCTACCACATGATAGGGAAGTTCCAAAGCCTGCAGAACTGCTTCTGCATTGGCTGTGAGGCTCTCCAAAGCCTGCCAGGAATCCTCAGGTTTGACTATCTGCACCATTTCGACTTTGTCAAACTGGTGCATGCGGATCAAACCGCGAGTATCACGTCCTGCAGATCCGGCTTCTGATCTAAAACAAGGAGTATGCGCGGTGATCTTGATGGGGAGTTCCTGTTCGGGAATGATCTCGTCACGTACCATATTGGTAAGCGGCACCTCGGCAGTAGGAATGAGGCAGAAATGACGGTTGACGTCATCGCCGTCTGCATCTCCGTTTAAGCTGGTGTGGAAGAGATCTTCGGCAAATTTAGGCATCTGTCCAGTACCGTAAAGTGAATCAAGGTTCACAAGATACGGAGTATAAACTTCGGTATAACCCTGCTCTTGATGCAGATCCAGCATGAGGTGAACCAAAGCGCGGTGCAAACGACAGATGGCACCGGTCATAAAAGCAAAACGGGCACCTGATACCTTACGGGCACGCTCAAAATCAAGCATTCCCAGGCCTTCGCCTATGGCTACATGATCGCGCACTTCAAAGTCAAACTTGCGAGGAGTACCCCATTTTCTGACTTCGACATTGAAACTGTCATCTTTGCCAAGCGGGCAGGAGCTGTCGGGAAGATTAGGAATGGTGAGATAGTATTGTTTAAGTTCTTCTAATACTTCATCCTGTCTTGCCTTAACCTTGGCAAGCTCTTCACTGATCTTAGCAACTTGCTCTTTAAGCGGAGAGGGATCTCCGCCTGCTTTCATAGTCTTTCCAATCTCCTTGGAAATGGAATTGCGTTGTGATTGCAATTCCTGAGTGCGGGTCATGGTCTCTTTACGTTCCGCCTCAAGTTTGGAGAGTTTTTCGATATCCAAGGTAAAATTGCGCGTTGCAAGGCGCTGTGCAGCCTCTTCAGGGTTGGCACGCAGATATTTTGAATCGAGCATGAATGTCTGCCCTATAAAAAATGTACATGAAAAAAAGAGGCTTAGCCTCTTTGGAAACTGTACCTATTTTAGCATGACAGGCACAAAACTAAACAGCAGAAAGAAAGGTCTGAACACATGCGATAAATTACTCCTGAAATACGGATAACATCCTCTATCAAGGATCATAATCGATGCAACTATCGGAACTTTTTCAATAGGAATGCCCGATTAAAAGCATTCCTATTTTGTTTTATCAGACTGCTCCTACCGAGCCGTCGTGCTCTTTGAGTTTTTGTTTAAACTCATCAAGTTTGGAGCAATCCAATACCCAGTGCATGGCCTGTTCAAGATAGTTGAGATCGCTTTTTTTGGCATCAAGGCTTGAAGCAACCTCAGCAGGATAAGAGCCGTAGCGCCAGGTCACGAGGTTTTTGAGGTTTGAGAAGGTGGCTTTTAACATACCCTCAGCTTTACCTTCCACACGACCTTCAGCTTTACCTTCGGCTCTTAATTTCTCCATGTCACCTTTGTATATCCCTTGCGCCAAGAGGCGATCCAATCTTCTTCCATACCGTTCTCCTCCGTATCGTTCATATCCGTTTGTTTGTCTGCGCTCCCTTCTTGTTCAATCTTTTGATTTACCGTGTTCAAATTCAGACCGTCTAAAAAATACCTACTTTAAACAGCTATGGTAAATCAAATTGTAAATACAGTTCTGAATCAAAGGACTAAGGAATCATACTTCAATATCCTAAAAAATGAAGTTTTAATATGCTACATAGCATTCATAAAGAATATGAGATGCTTTTTCAAGAACGCCAAGGACACAATTTGATATCATTAATGTTCTCATGATCACCTTGAATTTGCGTTATTTAATTTTGTAAATTTAACCTCAAATGGGTATCTATCGCACTTCTGGAGCAATTACTCTATTTCGTACATAAAGAACGCAAGAACATGCACTCATACTTAAGCTCAAAACCTAGCGTTTTGAGAGTTCTTTAAGTCACA
>CALBLB010000172.1 GCA_937896115.1 uncultured Succinatimonas sp. | reverse complement strand
GTAAAACAAAGACTTAGTTTATTCGTAAAAAATACTGATCACTGTCCGATTGCTCTTTACCCTTTAAATACTTCTCAACATCCGCAAGTCCGGATGTCTTCATGGCATCGATAAAATCATGCTCAGAAGCCTGCTTTTTAAATGAAAGCTTTGAGATCTCCTCTGGATGTTTTAAAAGATATTGCCTGTTTAAGGTATCGTAAGGATCTTCAGGATCGCCTCGGTCACCTGAACATACGCTCTTGGTGTTTTCAGCTAAAACCATCACGTCATAAGGGTACCAGGCAAATTTATAATTGCAGCTGCGCCTTATCGAATGTACTTTATAGAATTTTGCAAGAATACCGTTGGCAAAATAACTCTTTTGAGCTCTGACATCACCTATAAAGAGGTATTTTGAAGTCTTCACATGAAAAGGTTGCACCACCAGATCCTGTTTACCTTCGGCAAGTTGCGAGGCGATCTCAAGATCACGGGCTCTGCCGTCAGCCATTGCCTGATGGTAGGAATCAAGCGTATTTCCCCACGTAACTGTCGTATAAATTACCAGTAAAAAATTAAGCCCCCAAAACGCCTTAAGCGGTAAAAGTCTTACTGCATATTGTCTGGCGGTAAATACCGCTCCTGCCAGAACTGTTGCGGTAAATACCGTAAAAGGTGCCGTGGTCCTTGAAGGAAAATTGGGGGAGGCCAGCATGATTAAAAGCGATACGGCCCCTATCAAAAAGAGCCAGCACAGCACATACCAATTTTTAAGATCGCGTTTTTGCACACCTTTTTTAACCAGACGGTATATGCAATAAAGAAGCGCCAGCAGTAATGGCAGTTGCGTTAAAAGCGTAACGCCCAAAATCTTAAGAGCCGCTGGCAAATGTCCTAAAAAAGTAAAACCGCCGTCTTCCATGGAATTTAAGCGGGCTTCGTTTCCCGGGGACAGCATGAGCAGCAGATATCCTGCAACCAGTCCAAGCGCGCCGCTTATTTGCCAAAGTCTTAACTTTCCTTTTTTCAAAGCATAAAGACAGCCAATGCCTACTCCAAGACATGCGGCAAAACCGGTATTCTCATTGCTCCATCCTGCCAAAATCCCCAGCACTAAAAATGCTGCAGCAAAAAGTACTCCGTGACGCACGTCTTTGATAAAAGCCTCACGATAAGGAATGAGAAACAACAGTACTATGGTGGTGGTAAACAGATAATTGCAGGATGAAACCAGCATAAACACCACTTCACCGTAGATACGCAGACACAGCCATAACGCCATGGTCACTATCCAGATACTCATGAAGTTGGGCTTTAATAACTGCTCTTTTAATGAAGTACCGCAGGCTAAAGCAGCACAGCTTAGGATCAGCGTAAGGTAACATGCTGCACTTATCAATGCCGACCACGGTTTTCCTATAAACAGCAACAGCTGCGCTATCGTATGAGCGACGGCTCTTCCGCCCCAGAAGAAATAGTGATTCCATTGCGAGATCGCAATATCTCCCAATGAGGCTACCTGAGCATCGCTTCCTTGAATAAGCATGTAACGATAATCGTTTGAGAAATAAGGGATCATGTATGCACATACTGCGATAAACAGCCCCCACAGCAACAGATAACCGTAGGATCGCAGACGCAAAAACATATTACTCATATTCAAAACCACAGGACTAAAACATTCTGCCGTGAGAAAAAAGCAGCTTCGATCTAAAATACGGACAAAAGTATAGCGCAAAGACGTTTAATACCGAGAATCAATTTTAAATCATGAGCTTAGAAATACTGTTACCCAAAAGCCTGCAAAATGGCTTTACCGCTACTCGCAAAACCGTAGGAAATTTACCGGGAATGTCGCTAGGAGCTGTCATTGCAGCTTTAAAAGAAAAAAATCCCGGATGTGTTTTCATCCTGTGCGCCGACGGCTTCGAGGCTCAGAATTTAAGCTCAGAGTTGTTTGCCCTCTCCCCCATGACGACGATCCGCTACTTTCCCGATTGGGAAACTCTGCCTTATGATCAAT
Source organism: uncultured Succinatimonas sp. (assembly GCA_937896115.1). Lineage (GTDB taxonomy): Bacteria > Pseudomonadota > Gammaproteobacteria > Enterobacterales > Succinivibrionaceae > Succinivibrio. The sequence continues at coordinate 4,123 of CALBLB010000172.1, read as the reverse complement.
TGTCTCCGCATCAGGACATCATTTCCGCGCGTTTAAAACTGCTCTCGGATCTCCCTTATTTAAAAGACGCCATCATCATCGCTCCGCTTTCGGCCATCATGCCGAGGCTTCCTCCTTTACAGTACTTAGGAGCCCATGCATTGCACCTGAGCGTAGGCGATCACCGCGATATAGTTCAGATGCAGGAGCTTTTGGTTAAACAAGGTTATTTAAAGGTCGAACAGGTACTCTCACACGGAGAATTTGCAGCCCGCGGCTCGATCTTGGATATCTTTCCTATGGGAAGTGATCATGCCTTCCGCATCGATTTTCTTGATGATGAAGTCGATACTCTGCGTACTTTCGATATCGATACCCAACGTTCGCTAAAACAGATAAAGGAAATCAACCTGTTGCCGGCTCACGAATTTCCTTTGGATGAAAAAGGAATAAGCGTTTTCAGATCGAATTATCGCGATGCTTTCCCGGGAGCTGCGCTGTCCAATCACCCTGTTTATCAAGCTATTTCAAAAGGTGCCATACCTGCAGGAATTGAATATTACCTTCCCTTGTTTTTTGCCTCGATGAACTCTTTTTTTGAATACTTGCCTAAAGATTGCAACGCAATTTTAGTAGGAAATGTATTTAAAGCGGCCTCAGATTTTCTAGAAGACGCCCAAAAAAGAGCTTCCATGTACGCAGGCTCCAGTGATCATCCTCCGCTTAGTTGCTCAAAACTGTTTTTAGAGCAAAAAGAACTTGAAGAGGCTTTGAAAGCGTATCACCTCATCACCTTGCAAAAAGAAGCTTTAACTGCAGACGAGCTTGAAAAACGCGGCTTTAGCAACAGCAGTTTTGAAAAAGTTCCCGATGTAGCTTTTTCACGTCAGGAAAAAAACAGCAGTGCCAAATTCGAAGCTTTTGCAGAGGATTTCTTAGGAAACAAAGGCAGGATCCTTTTAAGTGCAGGATCTGAAGGCAGACGCCAGACCCTGCGGGAACTGCTGCCCAATACGCTTGTACAAAAATTCGGGATCACTCCCGCATCCTCTACGGATGATTTTTTGCATGAGCAAAGCCCTTTAATGCTGACTACCGCTCCTTTTGATTCAGGCTTTCTGTTTAAAAACGGCAAGCTGTGTTTCATCACCGAAAGCGAACTGTTCGGACTTAGCAAAAGTTCTGGCAGAAAACGCACTAAACGTTCAAACCTTTCAGAAGATTCACTCATCCGCAATCTTGCCCAGTTAAAGGAAGGACAACCGGTAGTACATGTCGACCACGGCATAGGTCTTTACCGCGGACTAAAAACCTTGGTAATGGCGGGGATAAAAGGAGAATATCTTGCCATAGAATATCAAAACGGAGACATGCTCAATATTCCTATTACGGCATTGTCAAAACTTGCCAGATATTCGGGATCTGAAAATCCGCAATTATCAAAATTAGGATCAGATCTTTGGGAGAAGAAAAAGCGCAAGGCTGCCGAAAAAGTTCGCGATGTGGCAGCAACTTTGCTTGATCTATACGCAAGACGCGCCGCTTCAAAAGGTCGTGCTTTCAAACGTGACGAACGTGCTATGGATGAATTTGCCGCAGGATTCGGCTATGAAGAAACCCCGGATCAAATGGCGGCCATCGAGGCAACCTTAAACGATCTGGCCAAAGAGCGCCCCATGGATCGTTTGGTATGCGGAGACGTAGGTTTTGGCAAAACGGAAGTTGCCTTAAGAGCTGCTTTTCAGGTAGCCTCAGACGGAGCTCAGGTTGCAGTACTGGTACCTACCACCATTTTGGCAGAGCAACATTATCAAAATTTCAAAGAACGTTTTGCCGGAACCCCCATTATCATTGAGGAACTGTCTCGTTTTAAAACGGCATCTGAGCAACGCCAAAGTTTAAAAAAACTCGAAGAAGGCCAAATCGACATCATCATCGGTACCCATAAACTTTTGGGAAAAGGGATCAAATTTAAAAATTTAGGCTTGGTGATCATCGATGAGGAGCACCGTTTCGGCGTAAAGCAAAAAGAAAAATTAAAAGAATTGCGAGCCCAAGTCGATCTTTTGACGCTTACGGCAACCCCCATACCGCGCACCCTCAACATGGCTATGGAAGGCATGCGCGAACTTTCAATCATCGCCACGGCCCCTGAGCATCGTCTGGCGGTAAAGACCTTCGTAACCGAGAAAAATGATCAGACCGTGCGCGAAGCCGTGATGCGTGAACTGCGCCGCGGAGGTCAGGTTTATTATCTGCACAACGACATCTCAACTATAGAGCAGACGCGCGAGCAGTTGTCAAAACTTATCCCCGAGGCCAGCATAGTCATAGGCCACGGACAAATGAACGAAAAAGATCTGCAAAAGGTAATGCGCGATTTCTACAATCAGCGCTTTAACGTGCTCTTGTGTACCACCATAGTTGAAAACGGTCTGGATATTCCTTCTGCAAACACCATCATCATCGACAGAGCCGATCTTTTGGGACTTGCCCAATTACACCAAATAAGAGGACGAGTAGGTCGTTCGCACCATCAGGCCTATGCTTATCTGTTTACACCTCCTGTTAAACTTTTAAGCCGCGATGCCAAACTGCGTCTTGACGCCATCTCCTCCCTTGAGGAATTGGGAGCAGGTTTCGTGCTTGCCACCCATGATTTGGAAATACGCGGTGCCGGTGAGCTTTTAGGTGAGGAACAGTCAGGACAGATCCAATCGGTAGGCTTTTCACTTTACAGCGAGATGCTGGAGCAGGCGGTAAAAGCCTTGAAAGAAGGTCATGAACCGTCGCTTGCAGAGCTTACGGCAAAAGAATGCGATATAGACATGCATTTGCCGGCACTGTTGCCTGATGATTACGTTGCCGATGTCAATATGAGGCTGTCGTTGTACAAACGCCTGTCATCATGCAAAACTCCTGAAGAATTCGAAGATCTCAAAGTCGAGCTCATCGATCGCTTCGGCTTTTTACCCAAGAGTACCGAAAATCTCTTTGAGATAAGCTCGCTTAAAGTTTTGGCAACTTCACTCAATATCACTCGCATTATGGGAAATGCCGAAGGAGGAGTGATAGAACTTTCTCAGCAAAGCACCGTTGATCCTCAATATCTAGTAAAACTCATAACCTCAAGCAGGCATAACGAGTATCGCATGTCAGGCGTAAGTTCTCTGCGCTATAACATCCCGGAATCAAAAGAGCGTCCGCGTCTTGTCATCTTAAGGCAATTGCTGATGGCTCTTAAATCCCACAGCCTTTAAACTATCAGGCATCAAGATCTTTTAAATTTTGATGCCTGACTCTTTCCTTGACATCAACATGATATTGACGCTTTTCCTGGCAAAAATGCGGTTGCATCAAAAAAGACGAAGGAAGCTCAGCTCCTTAAGTGATGAGGGGATAATAAAGACGTTGCAAATGTGCACGGATGAATGAACCGCAACAGCTTACGGCATTTGCTCACCACTAAAAGGCGTGATCCCACGCCCTTTAATGAAAAATTTAGTCAGTCTGCTTCTGCCTGATATGCTAAAAAGCGGATAAAGTCATTGAGCTGACGTTCAGTTTGGCTGTTACGCCCTGAAATGCCCAACAGTACCAAATCACCGTGTCCGCCGTAAACAATGCTTTCTACTTTGAAATCGTGACATTCAAATGACCACCCGTCATCAATAAGATTTGAATGTACGGGAATGGTACACCCCATCTGTTCGGCTGCCACGCGCGCATAGCTTTCAGGATTTAACGGTCCGCTGTTTCCTTGTTTTATAAGACTTACGCTTACGGCAAGCGCATGATCCTCAGTTTCATATGACAATGAATCGTCCAAACTGAGATTAGGACTTACCGTCCATCCGGTAGGACAAGGCAAGGAACGTCCGTTGAAAATTTCCACAGACAAAGGCTCGTTGTCGGCAGCTTCTGCAACATCTGCAACAAAAGATGCACACGATAAAATTCCGAAAACAGCGCAACACAGCGATTTGAGCATAGACTTTATTTTACCTTGGAGAAGATCTCGTCAGAAATCACCTGTACGTCGCGGTTGCCGTCAACTGCTACATACTTGGTCTGTCCTTTTTTGGCCAAATCCTTGTAGAAGTCTACCAAAGGCGCTGTCTATCACACTCAGACAGAGCCTTTG
>CALBLB010000171.1 GCA_937896115.1 uncultured Succinatimonas sp. | reverse complement strand
AGATCATTTTAACATGCAGAGGTAACGTGAATATTATTATTTAACAGTTCCTAAGAAAAGGTCAGAAACACAGACTCTGCTTTATTTCCAGACACTCTTAAGACATGAAGTCGTCAACATAAAACAAGATCTCTAGAATTTAAGCGTAAGTCCCACCGGGCAGTGATCAGATCCGGTGACCTCAGACTCGATAAAAGCATCTGCAATGTTGTTCTCTAGTTCTGATGAAACAAAGAAATAATCTATTCTCCACCCTATGTTGCGTTTTCTTGCCTGCATGCGATATGACCACCAGCTGTAACGATCCTTTTCGTCAGGGTGCAGTTTTCTGAAGGTATCTACATAGCCCTTTGCTACAAATTTATCAAGAAAAGCTCTTTCTTCGGGCAGGAATCCGGTATTGTTGATATTGGCTTTGGGACGCGCGAGATCCACTTCCTGATGAGCTATATTGAAATCACCGCACACTACAATGGGTTTTTGCTGACGTAATTGTTCGGCATAATTTAAGAAACACTCAAAAAATCCCATCTTATAAGGGACACGTTTAAATTTTCCGGTGGGGGATCCCTGATCATCTAAAATTTCGGCACCGCCGTTGGGGAAATATCCGTTAAAAAAATGAAACTCCGGATATTCAAGATGCACGATCCTCCCTTCACCTTGGTAAGCGGGATCGGGAAGTTCGTATTCAACATTTAACGGTTTGATTTTCGAAAATACTGCCGTACCTGAATAGCCTTTCTTTACAGTCGAAGAACAAAAAAAGGAATCGTAACCTTCCTTGCAAACCAGAGCATCGCTTAACTGCTCTTTGGACGCCTTGGTTTCCTGAAAACCGATCACGTCATACAGATCCTTTGCAAACCAAGTAGTAAAACCTTCTTTTGCAGACGCAGCTCTTATACCGTTAACATTCCATGAGGCCAGTTTGTATTCCATTTGTCATCCTTTGACGTTTAAACATGAGGGAGCAGTTCTGATCTTAGCTTAAAGTTCTCATATATGTGTAGGAAAAAGCTAATGAAGGATCTAGCTTAAGAAAACGAAACAATAAAGCTGATTTTCTGCGTATTATTGACTGAACTGGGTGTAAAGATAACCCAATCCTGATAAGATCATAGGATTTAACAACTGGATACTAGGATAAAGATGGTGCTGATACTGAGAATCGAACTCAGGACCTCACCCTTACCAAGGGTGCGCTCTACCAACTGAGCCATATCAGCACTGAAAGACAGTCGAAACTGTCAATTAAAGATGGCGGAACGGACGGGGATCGAACCCGCGACCTCCTGCGTGACAGGCAGGC
>CALBLB010000170.1 GCA_937896115.1 uncultured Succinatimonas sp. | reverse complement strand
TAGACGAAAGATCAAGTGACGATCCGGCCTATCTTGAAATTGTTGGAGGTGCTCCTAAAGATAAATCCGTAGAAGGAGCTTTCAACGGCTTTTTAAGCATGATCCTGCCTTATGTTGACGACGGAAAGCTTATAGTCCCTTCCGATCAATTATTTTTAAATATGGTGGCGGTAAAAAACGGCTCTGCTGACAATGCCTTAAAACGTATGGATGAACTTATTTCCAAACAGGGCTACGGTCCTAAAGGAAAAAAACTTGATGCGGTTTATTGTGCATCTGATACCGTTGCAGACGGAGTAGTAAGAGGTTTGAAAAAAGCCGGTTATACCAAAGACAATATGCCTTTTTTATGCGGTAGAGATGCGACGGAATCACAACTTAAGGGAATTTTAGCAGGAGAGCGAGGCAGTACCATTTACCGTGATCCGAATAAATTGAATGATTCGGCAGCTATGATCATCGACGCCCTGATGTCGGGTAAACAGCCTGAAATCAACGATACCACCTCTTATAACAATGGTCTTGATAATATGAACTCGGTAGTTTGCGAACCGGTGTTGGTAGATCGCAGCAATATAAAAACCCTGTTCCCTGATCTGCATCTTTAAAAGATCCTGATCTTACCAGAACCTCGGATTTGCCTCCGGGGTTTTTTTATACTCCAATTTTGACTGTAATGTGCACTTAGCGTGCTTTTGTATATTTGTCTTATAAAATTTATATAAACGGCATAAATAAGCTTTTTACTGCTTGTATTGTGTGACACGGCAATTTTGACGGTTTTTGACAACATTTACCGTGCTTTAGTTTTAAACATTTCTGATAAGAGCAGGGCCTCCTCTCATTACAAGATTAAATTATCTTTTAAAAAAAACTTGATGGTACGTTGTAAAATTATTTTATATATCAATAAATAATATTGTGTTTTTGTCGAACGATTGTTTTTGTGATCCCACTCGTAAAGTTCTTCTTTTATGGGATAGTTGTCACAAAATTAAACTTGTATGTAAAAAATAACTGGCATTACTTTATTTTGGTTCTAATATTAATTACGTGCACGTGCACATCAATGTTACTTTACTTGATGGTACGTGCAAAACAAACGACAAAAGGAGAACATTATGAAGTCCAAGACCGGTTTATCTCTTATTTTTTGCGCCATGCTCGCAGCAGGAGCAGTAGCCTCGACTGCAGAAGCTGCCAAAGTCGGGGTGTCCATGCCTACCCAGTCGTTGCAACGCTGGAATCAGGACGGTGCCAATATGAAGGCTTCTTTGGAAAAATCAGGGCATGAAGTTGAATTGCTGTATGCAGGCGATAACGACATTCCTACTCAGGTAAATCAGATTGAGAACATGATTGCCGACGGTTGTGACGTGATCGTAATTGCTTCAATTGACGGTTCGGCTTTGACTGAGGTTTTGAAAGGAGCCAAGGAAAAGAAGATCCCGGTGATTGCCTATGATCGCCTCATAATGAACTCCGATGCAGTTTCTTATTATGCAACTTTCGATAACTTTAAAGTCGGTGAACTTCAGGGTACTTACCTGGCTCAAAAAGCAGGTCTTGATAAAGCTACAGCCAAAGATCCTAAATATATAGAATTCTTTACCGGCCCTACCGACGATAATAACGTGAACTTCTTCTGGGGCGGAGCCATGAAGATCTTGCAACCTTATCTGGACAGCGGTGCTTTGGTATGCAAGTCCGGTCAAACTACCAAAGAGCAGGCGGCTACTTTGAATTGGAATAATGAGGAAGCTCAAAAACGCATGGAGAATATCATTGCTTCCGTAGGTTATGCCCCTGACGGACAGCGTCTTGATGCCGTACTGGCTTCAAATGATGCCTGCGCTCAGGGTGTGGCAACGGCTTTGCTGTCAAACGGTTACGATGCTTCCAACTTCCCAGTGATCACGGGACAGGATTGTGACAAACCTTCGGTAAAGAATATCAAAAAAGGTTACCAGAGCATGTCGGTATTCAAGGATACCCGCTCTCTTGCAGCGCAAGTCGTGAAGATGATCGACTCCATAGTCAAAGGTGAGAGCGTCGAAGTTAATGACACTACCACTTATAACAACGGTACCGGTGTCATTCCTTCGTTCTTGTGCAACCCGGTTGCCGCTACCAAGGACAACTATAAAGAGATCCTCATAGATTCAGGTTACTACAAAGAAAGCGAGATCTGATTTTAGTGATCCGCACCAGATAACAGGGGGCGGAATTCCGCCCTCTTTTTTTAGAATTTTGAATTGAGACTGTGCTGATGAATACAGACAAAAATTTGCTTGAAATGCACAGCATTATCAAGCGTTTTGGAAAGGTTACCGCCCTTTCCGGAGTCAGTCTCACCGTAAAGCAGGGTGAAGTGCATGCTTTGGTAGGAGAAAACGGTGCGGGTAAATCGACGCTCATGAACGTATTGAGCGGTATTTATCCTTACGGCTCCTATGAAGGGGACATCATCTTCGACGGTGAAACATGTAAGTTCAAGACCATTAAAGATTCAGAGAAAAAAGGTATCGTGATCATTCATCAGGAATTGGCACTTGTACCTTATCTTTCCATTGCCGAAAATATGTTTTTGGGTAATGAACGCACCAACAGCCGTTGCCATGCGATCATGGACTGGCCCAGAACCTTTCAGCGTTGCAAGGAGCTTTTGGAGGTAGTCGGATTGCATGAAGATCCGCGTACCCTGATCAAAGATATAGGCGTTGGCAAACAACAGTTAGTGGAAATAGCCAAGGCCATCTCCAAAAATGTCCGCCTGCTTATTTTAGACGAGCCTACAGCCTCGCTTAATGAAACCGATTCTAAAAATCTGTTGGATCTTATCGCCCGTTTCCGCGATCAGGGAATGACTTCAATCATCATTTCTCACAAGTTAAATGAAGTTTCCTATATCTCCAATTCGATAACCGTGATCCGCGACGGTGCTACCATCGAAACTTTGGATAATTCAAATCACGACGTTTCAGAAGATCGCATCATTTCCGGCATGGTAGGCCGAGAGCTTACCGATCGTTTCCCCAAGCGTGAACATAATTGCGTACGCGATGAAATTCTTTTTGAAACTCGTAATTGGACCGTGCACAATCCTTTAAATCCAGAGCGCAAAGATAATGACGGGATCAGCATCAAGATCCGCCGCGGAGAAGTAGTGGGAATGTCGGGGCTTATGGGAGCAGGACGTACCGAATTTGCCAAGAGTGTTTTCGGCAGAAGTTACGGCATCAAGATCTCAGGTCAGGTTTTCTTAAAAGGTAAAGAGGTAAAACTGCATTCGGTTACCGATTGTATTAAGAATAAATTAGCCTACGTCACGGAAGATCGCAAAGGTGACGGGTTGGTATTGATGAATTCCATCACTCATAACACCACCTTGGCTAATTTACAGGCAGTAAGCAGTCACGGGATCCTGAACAAAGACAAAGAAGTTTTGGAAGCCAAAAAATTGCGCGACGAACTTAATACTAAGTGTTCATCCGTTGAACAACCTGTTGGCAATCTTTCAGGCGGTAATCAACAAAAAGTCTTGCTGGCAAAATGGCTGTTTGCACAGCCCGACGTACTTATATTGGATGAACCTACCCGCGGTATCGATGTGGGGGCTAAATATGAAATTTACTGCCTCATCAACAAATTGGTAGAACAGGGCAAAGCAGTTTTGATGATTTCATCGGAGCTTCCTGAGATTTTGGGAATGTGCGACCGTATTTACGTCATCAACGAAGGCCGGGTAGTAGCTGAAATGCCGCGTGAGCAGGCTTCGCAGGAAAGTATTATGGGAGCAATACTCCGCTCCTCAGGCAAAAAAGATACAGCAAACAGACAGGAATAATCAAAATGACTCATATCGCTGAATTTTTGAAGCGTAATTCGCTGTTATTGGCATTGGTCATCGTCATGGTGCTCTTTGAACTCATGATCCGTGCCACAGGACACGGTTCGATGTTCTCTCCGCAGAATTTCACCAATATTATTTTGCAAAATTCGTATGTGATCATCCTTGCCATCGGTATGTTGTTCTGCATTATCTGCATGGGCAATATCGACTTGTCGGTAGGATCGATAGTCTGTTTGATAGGTGCCATAGCCGGTAATCTCATCGTAAACATGGAACTTAATGTTTACATGTCCATAGCATTGTGCCTTTTGGCCGGTATCTTAATCGGTGCCTGGCACGGATTCTGGATAGCCTATATAAGGATCCCGGCATTCATCGTGACTTTGGCCGGTATGATGCTCTTTCGCGGTGTTGCTTTGCTGGTATTAAACGGTCTGACCATTTCTCCTTTCCCGCCTGAGTATCTGCAGTATTTTACTTCCTACATTCCGGGAAAAAGAGCCGATGCCTTTGGCTTGACCGCAGTGATAACAGCTGTAATTTGCGTAGCTTATCTGGTCGCGGTGATTTTCAGCCGTATGAGTAAGGTAAAGAAGGGGTATCAGGTAGAGGAGACAGGATCACTGATCTTTAAAGTGGTATTGGTCGAGTTTGCGTTGATAGGCTCAGGACTTTTATTGGCCAACAACCGCGGTATACCGGTCGTATTGGTGCTTTTGGCCGTGATCGTGCTGGTTTATGCGTTTTTTGCCAATGAAACTACTACAGGACGCAGGGTGTATGCCTTAGGCGGTAATGAAAAAGCTGCCAGATTGTCTGGTGTTAACACTGACAGACTGTTGTTCCTTGCCTATGTAAACATGGGATTTTTATCCGCGGTGGCTGCTTTGGTCTGCGTAGCACGTTTTAACTCCGCAGCCCCTACTGCAGGCAACGGTTATGAGCTTGATGCCATCGGTTCATGCTTCATAGGCGGAGCTTCAGCCTATGGCGGTGTGGGGACCGTAGGAGG
>CALBLB010000169.1 GCA_937896115.1 uncultured Succinatimonas sp. | reverse complement strand
CGTTGTCGTCGTGAGCATAAATCACCTTGGCACAGCTGTTGATTTTGCCTTTGATTAAGGAAGTGATTACCGCTTTCCTATTTTTTCATACAAATTCGTCAAATGTTCAAAACTTTTTTAACGAAAGGTACGGTGATCCCGCGCATTTCCTGAAGTTGAGCATTGTCAATTTGATCAAGCATGGCGATGAGATCGGACATATTGCCGCGGCAATGTTTGACCATAAACGCCGCCGCACTTTCAGGAAGCGTAAAACCGCGGCTTTTGGCTCTCAGCATCAAAGCTTTGACACGATCTTCTCCTTCAAGCGGATTTAATCTTACGGAAATCCCCGATCCCATACGAGTATTGAGATCCGCTCTTAAAAAAGGAACTTTGTCGAAAGTTTCTGATGATGAAATCACCAACATGCCTCTTTGGGAGTCATACCAACGGTTGAAGAGTGCGAACAGGGCCAATTCCCACTGCTCATCTCCTGCAATGGCCTCGACATTGTCTATAAGAGTCAGAGCCGGCAAGCGTACATCTATAAATTCAGGAGAAAACTGACCTGCAAGGCACATATCGACACAAAAAGCACCTGAAACCATGCGCGACAATGCTGATAAAAGATGACTTTTACCGCTGCCTTTGGGGCCTGAAACAAAATAGAACTCATATTCACCGGTTGAAACCGAGCTTTTTAATTGATCTATCAATGCCGATGTTCCGACCACGAAAGTATCGAATCCGCCGCGATCCTGAATTTTAAGCGGCAAGGCTTCCTGATGAGGAATTTTTTCGCGCAAAGGATCTTTCATGGTTCAATCCTCAACCAACTCTCCGTCTGCAGGTAATGCTTGTGCCTGTTCCACTTTCACCGAAGTTGCGGGCTTATCGGATATTTTATTTCTTTGGTTAATCCCGGAACTTGCCGCACTTTTATAACTTGGCGCTCCGACCTGACCGTCTCGTCCTGAAGTTGCCGTTCCAAGCGATGAAGAATAACTGTAGATCCAGTCTCCGGTCTTGGCAAATCCCGGAGCATGTGCCAACGTTCCGTCCAAAATTGCAGGTGAGGCACTGCTCGGAACTTCAAAGATCACGCCTTCAGGTTGCCAGGCTACGGTTGTGCTTGAAGCCTCGTAACCGAAAGTGATCAAAGAGCGGCGGATATTTTCAAGATCAGCTATATTGTTTACCCCTGTCAGCATGACTCTGACAAAACCGTTACCGGGGCCCAGTGCAAGCGGCTCTTCTACCGCAGCCTGATCTTTATTGGTATTGGTGGTATTGGCAGCTTCACTGCTGTCGGCACTGACATTTTCCATCAGGGTACGAGCCATGGCATTTGCCGCCTGCGTAGCAACCGAAGCCATATCCCCGCTCTGCTCGCCGTTGCCAAGACTTTTGCCGCCGTCATCGTATACATTCCATTTAAAAGTCATGGAATCTCCGTCTTGCTGCAAAGCTCCGGCAATCAGAAATTTCGGAGCATAACGTTTTGAAGCGTTAATGACCGCTTCGTCGTTATGGGAAAGCACGGCATTAGGACTTACGGCCTGAACATCATCAAGATCCATAAGCGGGAACATGAGATCGAAATGATCAGCTCTTGATGCAGCCGTCAAAGCCTGAGCAAACTCGTGATCCGTTCCTCCGCCTACGATATGATCAGAATTTACATCCGCAAGCCAGATCAACACCGGATCTTTCAATCCGTCCCAGGATGCATGTCCGCTGCCTGTAAGCTGAGAGCGCAACTTGTCAGCGTCATAACGCAAGATCAAGCGGTTAGCGTCAAAAGACGCCGACGCCAAAGCCTGTCCTGCAACTGCCGGGGTGACACTCTGCAAAGAATCGATGGTAAGCGACGAAGCTGCCTGTAACCATCCTTTCGTCAGTGCCGCATCCACTCCTTGCGAAAAATCTCCTTCGTACGTCAAAGGATCATCGGCAGCCTGTACAAGCGAGGCACAAGAAAGCGCAGCAAACAGCATGGCATAGCGCAACATGAGTCAACCTCCCAACATTCTTAAAACAACCCGAAATATCCTAAAAAATAATATTTTCTCGGGATTTTAAATATATCCGGTATTAAAACACGAACATTAATATTGCTGTCAATTTTAACAAAAGCAAGAGCCGTCTTCGCGAATGACGGCGCTTAAATCCCTTAAAAACCGTTAATTGCCGAAAATTCACTGAAGCTTTGCTCAAAATCTACTTTCAATGCTGAAATTAAGCGATTTACATAGCCTTGATCTTAAGGATAGGCTAAAATCAGCACCAGTGTTTTCAACCCTATTTTTGGAGCAGTCATGGCCAATTTAACCTATAAGGAAGCCGGTGTGGATATCGATGCCGGCGAAGAACTCGTCGAACGCATCAAAGCCCCCGTCAAACGTACCAATCGTCCCGAGGTCATCGGCGGTCTCGGTGGTTTCGGTGCTCTGACCCGTATTCCTCAGGGTTACAAGAAACCGGTTTTGGTTACCGGTACTGACGGCGTGGGTACCAAACTCCGTCTTGCTATCGATTACAACCGTCATTCCACCGTAGGTCAGGATCTCGTTGCCATGTGCGTAAACGATCTGATCGTACAGGGAGCCGAGCCTCTGCTTTTCCTTGACTATTACGGAACCGGAAAACTTTCTGTCGACACTGCCGCTACCGTGGTATCAGGCATTGCCTACGGTTGTGAATTGGCAGGCTGCGCTTTGGTCGGCGGTGAAACTGCTGAAATGCCCGGCATGTACGAGGAAGGCGACTACGATCTGGCAGGTTTTGCCGTAGGTGTGGTTGATGAAGACAAGATAATCGACGGATCGGCAGTAAAAGAAGGTGATACGCTGATAGGCATTGCCTCCTCAGGTCCTCACTCAAACGGCTTCTCCTTAATCCGTGCCGTGCTCAAAGCCTCAGGCACCGATCCTCAGTCCGTAAAACTGCCTTCAGGCAAGATTTTGCTCGACGCTTTAATAGAACCTACCCGTATTTACGTCAAGAGCGTGCTTAAACTTATCAAAGACGCCGAAGTTCACGCCTTGGCTCACATCACCGGCGGCGGTTTTTGGGACAATATTCCGCGCGTATTGCCAGAAGGCACCTGTGCAGCCATAGACGGAAAATCCTGGAAGCGTCCTGAGGTTTTCGATTGGATTGAACAGGCCGGCGGCATTTCCCGTCACGAGATGTTCCGTACCTTCAACTGCGGTGTGGGAATGATCGCCGCCGTTCCTGCCAAAGAAGCGGAAAAAGCACTCAAATCCTTAAAAGAAAGCGGTGAAACTGCTTGGATTTTGGGCGAAATCAAGAAAGTCGGAGCTGACGGAGCCCAGGTTACCATAGCTGAGTAACAGCTTGAAAACTGAGCAGGGGGAACGGCAAAATGTTCCCCCTTTTTTTCAAGTCTTAAATTCAGCAGCAGAGCTCTTCAATACCCCTGATCATGATATGGATGATCATGGTGTGCACTTCCTGAATGCGATCGGCAAAGCCGTTATGCGAAACGATGATGGGAAGATCACACAGTTCTTTTAAACTGCCGCCGTCTTTTCCCAAAAGACAAATGGATTTCATTCCTTTTGCCCGTGCCGCATTACATGCCTCAATGATGTTTTTAGAGTTTCCGGACGTGGAAATTCCCAAAAACACATCTCCTTTCATGCCCATGCCTTCAACGAAGCGCGAGAATACAAAATCAAATCCGTAATCGTTACCGACACAGGTAAGATGACTGGGATCGCACACGGCTACAGCAGGAAGCGCAACTCTGTCAGCGCGATATCGTCCCGTAAGTTCTTCGGCAAAATGTTGAGCATCGCACATGGATCCGCCGTTTCCTGCCGCGATCACTTTGCCTCCGTTTTTGATGCTGTCGGCACAGATCTCTATGGCTTTGTCTATCAAAGCTACCGTATCTTTTTTACGGATAAATTCGTCCAAAACGGCAAGCGACTGTTTGAGATCACCTGCAACATCAAAAGAAAGCTTCACTTTTATCTCCTAAAATCCGTAGGTTAATCTTTAATCTTACCGAGCACTCTGTCTTCCCAATGTTTTTGGGCCGCATCGTCTTTTTGCAGGTACTCGCTGAGTATTTTTCTTTCCTCATCGCTGAAAAGCCGCTGCATCAGTTCCTCGCGCTGCTCGGCAACCCGCTTTTTAAAGGCTTTTTTCTCTTCTTCCTCACCTTTTATCAGCAACGGTACTTCAAATCCCGGACCCCAGTCAGAGCCTGCCTGAGGCGTTTTGCCGTCAGGTCCGTCTGAAATCTTATGCACCTGAGCTAAGGAAATAAGGCTGGCCCGATGCACCAAGGCACGATCGCGCTCTACCTGCACCAAAGGCAATTTTGCTCCGGCAGGACGTTTCCATCTTTGTGCCGCACCTTCGTTCTCACTAAAAGAAAGCGAGATCTGTCCTCCGGTCATGGCTAGATATACTTCAGCCAACAATTGAGAATCGAGCAAAGCTCCGTGCAGACTGCGCATCGAAGCGTCGATATCAAAAAGCGAACAGAGGTTATCCAGATTTACCTGATGTCCGGGAACCAGTTTGCGGGCAAGCAAAACCGTATCCACCACATGAGCCATATCTTCGGTACGCTCATTGATCCCGGCCAAAGTCCATTCCTTATCCAAAAACTGTGTATCGAATCTGGCGTTGTGAATGAGCAGTTCTGATCCGCGGATAAAGTCGATGATTTGGGCGGCGCATTCCTTGAATTTGGGTTTGCCTTTAAGTTTTTCCCAGGTCCAGCCGTGAATTTCCGCAGCTTCCTCATCAACCGGGCGTTCTGGGTCAAAATAAAGTTGTAAGGTTCTGCCGGTAATACGGCGATCTACGATCTCGACGCATCCTACCTCGATGATACGG
>CALBLB010000168.1 GCA_937896115.1 uncultured Succinatimonas sp. | reverse complement strand
TAACATTTATTTGAAGGGTTTTGGTACACCAAATCGCGCTCTTTTAAGGTATTTAAAATGCGAAAGGTTCCGCTTTTAACCATGTTAAGGCGACGACTTATCTCGCTTACTCCCATTTCTCTGCCGGATCCTGAGAGCAGTTCAATAACGTCAAAAGTTTTATTTAGCAGATTGATGCTGTTGTTTTCAGTCATGGCCGTATTCGCAAAGCAAGTCCAATGTTCAGTTAAATCTTGAATATCAGCTTCGTCACGATATTATCCACTATTTTTTTTCAAAATTCTTTTTGTGATCATCGTCAATTTTTTGAAATTTGTATCAAGCGAAATCATCAAATGTTTCTTAAACTGAAAATAGTCGTTCCACTGAGTGGAACGCGTGTTTTCAAACAACGTATGTGAGGAACATCCCATGAAGAAGATTTCCATGCTTGCAACCGCCGCTTTGGTGGCTTGCTCTACAGCCTGCTTTGCTCTGCAGGCACCTACCATGCAGAAGTCCCAGGCTCCTGCTGTCAACAAAAATGCGGATTTCACCATGAATATCGGTGATGTTGCCGGCCCTAATCACCCTATCAACGTGGCTTTAAAAGAATTTAAGCAGAAGGTTGAAGAGCGCACCGGCGGAAAAGTTGCGGTAAACCTCTACGATTCCTCATCTTTAGGCGGCGAACTTGAGATGCTTGAGCAGATGAATACCGGCACCCTCGAGTCCTGCATTCTGATGTCATCTTCTTATTGGGAGCGTTACGACGGCGCTGCCAACGTCACGCTGATTCCTTTCCTCTTCGATTCTTTGGAAGGAGCCCGCAATGCCTGGAACGGCAAGCTCGGTGAAAAGTTTGCCAAAGAACTCATCGAACCTAACGGTGCTTACGTACTGTCTTATTGGGAGTCTGGGTATCGTCATATGACCGATAACGAGCGTCCGATCGTAAAACCTGAGGATATGAAAGGGATCAAGTTCCGTACCAATGAAAACGACATGAAGGTACAGATGTTTAAGGCCCTCGATGCCAACGTGATCATGATGCCTTTCTCAGAGCTCTTCACCGCTTTGCAGCAGGGAACCGTCAACGGTCAGGAAAATCCTGCCGCCAACATTTTGTCATCTTCATTAAATGAAGTGCAAAAGTATCTGTCTCTGACCGGTCATATGTATGACAACTGCGTATTCGGCGTAAGCAAGAAATGGTTTGACAAGATCCCAGCCGATACTCAGAAGATCATCTATGAAGAGGCAGCCAATGCCCGTCTTACCGATCTGAAACTCTCTGATGAAACCAAATTCATCGATGAGCTGAAAGCCAAAGGCATGCAGGTTAATGAAGTTGACAAGGAAGCTTTCCGCAAGGCGGTAAAACCTGTTTGGGATCGTTTTGAGAAGGAACACCCGGGTTGGATCGAACTTGCCCGTTCATCCCAGAACAATTGATTGTTTAAGTTTATTTTGAGGTTATAACCATGCAAAAACTGCTGTCGAGGATCCAGCTTGCCGTCAAGCTGATATGCTCCATCTCCATAGCGCTGATGGCCGCAGTGGTGTTTATTCAGGTGGTAAACCGTAATGTCTTCGACAGCTCCTTTAAATGGGTAGAGGAGCTATCCACGATGTGCATGGTTTGCATTACTTTTTTGGGTGCGGCATTGGCTACCTCGCTCAATGCCCACACCCGCATCGAACTTTTCGTAAATCTTTTACCAGGACAGTTGCCGAAGATAGTTTTCGCACTAGGCGATCTTATCTGTGCTTTGTTCTGTGTATCTCTAATTTTTTATTGCTGGCCGCTTATCATGCAGAATCTGCATACCATGTCTCCGGCGATGAAACTGCCTTTGGCCATCAATTACATAGTCTTTGCATTTTCTATGTTGCTCTCTGCCGTCTATCTCGTGTTGCGCCTTGTAAGCCGTTTTCACGGTGACGCTTCTAATAACGGGTTAAAGAAGGAGGATAAGTAATATGGATCCTGTGGTAATTATTTTTATCGTACTTGCTTTGGGATTGATATCCGGAATTCCGGTTGCCTTCTGCATAGGCATGAGTTCCATGGCTTTTCTTTTATATCAGGGTTATCCGGATCCCATGGTTATAGTAGGACGCATGGTTGACGGAGCCCGTTCATATTCCATGATGGCTTTGCCCATGTTTATTTTTGCAGGCGCTCTCATGGCTTACGGTTCCACTCCGCGTCTTATGCGTCTTGCCAATATGTTGGTCTCAAGGGTACCAGGAGGTCTTGGAGCTGCAACCTTGGTAACCTGCGGTTTCTTCGGGGCCGTTTCCGGATCCGGCGTTGCCTCCACTGCCGCAATCGGCGGAATAGTAGGCGATGAAATGCTCAAGCAGGGTTACGGTCGCGGGATCACTGCCGGCATATTGGCAGGCGGCGGAGTGATGGCTACCTTGATCCCTCCTTCACTGGTGATGGTTATCTATGCAGGAACCACCGGCGTATCGGTAGGAGATATGTTTGTAGCCGGCATAGGACCAGGACTGTTCATCATCTTATTGCTGATTTTAATGAACTGTCTTGTTGCCAAGCATCGCGGCATAGGTGCAGGTACCAGAGTTATTTATACCTCTGCAGACAGGATCAAGATAGTACTTGATGCTTTGTTGCCTCTTTTTATGCCTATCATGATCATAGGCGGAGTGCTTTCAGGTGCTCTGACCCCGACAGAATCGTCGGTGATCGCCGCCGTATACGCTTTGCTGCTTGCAGTATTCGTTTACCGCGAGATGACATTGAAGGATTTTTTAAAAGCTACTTCAGAGAGTGTGGTGACTTCAGCCATTATTCTGTTCATCATCGCCTCGGCAACTCCCTTTGGGTGGCTGATGGCCACGCAGAATGTGCCCCAGCTTTTTACCGACGCACTGCTTAGCCTTACTACCAATCCTTATGCAATTTTAGCGGTCTTTTTCCTGTTGCTGTGGATATTGGGATGTTTTATGGAGACCATATGTATCATCATTTTGGTAACTCCCATACTTTTCCCCATAGTAACTTCAATGGGTATGGATCCGGTGCATTTCGGAGTGGCAATGATGGCTAACCTTGCAGTAGGCGGGATCACCCCTCCTTTGTCAGTTGGTCTGTTTACGGCTTGCCGTATTCTGCACTGCCGAATCGAGGAAACTTTCCCGGATGTTCTTTACATTGTCATGGTGATCACCGTAGGTGCTGCCGTTACCTTCGCGTGGCCTGATCTTTCCATGTATCTTGTGGGAGTATTCAAATAATGAATCAGGATAAAAAAGAACTTTCCGAACTTATTTATGTTTGCAGAAAGTTGCGTGAAAAGGGACTGGTAAACGCCACTCACGGAAATATCAGCGTAAGAATAGGCGGAGTGATGTATATCACTCCCACAGGATGTGATCTTGAGACGGTGCAGGAAGGAGAACTTGTAGCTATGGATATAGCCTCAGGCAAGATCCTTTCTCAAGGCAAACCGTCAAAAGAATGGGAAATGCATCTTTTGACTTACCAGGAAAGATCCGATGTCGGCGGTATAGTACATGCCCATTCGCCAAAATCCGTGGCCGTGGGGTGCTGTTTTGACGGGGAGCAGGAAAATATCGTCCCGTGCTATACCTTAACCTTCGGTTTATTTACCAAAAGATTGCCGATGATCGGGTATTACAAGGCAGGTTCGCATGAATTAGCCGCGCATGCTGCCGAAGTTTTAAAAGATCATCCTGCAGTATTGTTAGCTCATCACGGTCTCATCACGGCTCAGGCGAGCGTTAGAAATGCTTATTATCGTCTTGAAGAGATCGAAGAGAATTGCGACATAGCTTTGTCTATAGGTCTTAAGGGAAGGGCACAACTGGATCCGGATAAGCTTTGAAATGAACAGTAAAACTCAAACCAAAGATCTGTTGCTGGGGATCGATATCGGAACCACCGGCGCCAAATGTACTTTTTATGATTTTTCAGGTCATCCTGTATCCTCAGGATATCAGGAGTATCGCATGATCCATCCTAAAGCCGGATGGACTGAGCAAGATCCTCACAAGTGGTGGAAATGCGTATGCGAAAACATTAAAGTTTGCATAGACGGTGACGGTATAGATACAGCTCGGGTGGCGGCCGTTGCCGTATCCAGCACCAATGCGGTTATGCTGGCAGGAAAGGACGGAGCGGTAGTTTATAACGGAGTAGGGTTACATGATCAGCGAGCAGAGCCTCAGGTTGCCTGGCTTAACGAACATGTAGGCAAAGAAACCGTTTTAAAACATACCGGAAATAAGATCGCCAAAGGATCTTTTGCTCTGCCTACCTTGCGTTGGTTTATGGATAATCGCCCCGAGCTTATTGAAAAAACCGAGAAATTTTTGATCCCGAACGGTTGGATCATTTACAAACTTACGGGAGAATTTTCAATCGATCGTCCGCGCTCCGGGCTTACGCTTTTAAATGATCTTGAAAGCGGGGAGTGGTCAGATGAGATCGTACAAAAAGCAGGCATTCCAAGCAGCATACTCCCGAAGATTTACGCTTCGTCTGAAATAGTGGGAGAAGTAAGCGCACAGGCTGCCAAAGCCTGCGGCTTGGCCAAGGGTACGCCGGTTTGCGCCGGTGCCATCGATACGATTGCCGCAACCATAGGTGCAGGAGCCGTAAACAGCGGCGATTGTGCCATTACCATAGGCAGCTCCGGAAGAATTGCGCTGGTAAGCAACAAACCTTTTTATGATCCCAAGGTGCTATCAACTCCGGGTATTGAGAAAGCGCAGTTCTTTGCCGTACAGACTACCGACAATGCGGGTATTTCTTTGAAATGGTTCAGAGATACATTCGGCAAGATGGTGTTGCAGGACAGTATCAATGCCGGGATCTCCATATATGAGC
>CALBLB010000167.1 GCA_937896115.1 uncultured Succinatimonas sp. | reverse complement strand
AAAGATCTGCTTTTATAATACACAGCATCGATGCCTGCTCCCCTGAATAGAGAATATGCAAAAGCTGTTTGGTTTCAAAAGATCCAGGATATGCATAAGCAGGCAGAGAAATTTTTTTCTCGTAGGTAAGATAGGCTGCAGGAGCACTCTGCAGATCGGTATTGGCACAACCTGATAGCGATAAGATAATTAGAAGGAAACTACCTGCGATCAAATTTTTAAACATGCTTGTTCCTGCAGATCACTGCCAATACATAAGATACGGCAATACCTATGCTAAGAGTAAGGCCGAACACCCTTACAGCGTAAGTTTGACTGAAAATCAAAATTCCTAAGGATAACAAGGTAGTTAGAGCACAAATCGTAACTGCGTATAAAGTATGTTCGCTTTGCTGTGAAGAGTTTGAAAAAAACAAAGTGTAATCGATACCTATACCCAGCACAAGTAGAAGTGCCGTTACGGAGAAAAGGTTACTCTCAAACCCCAAAAGCGAGGGAATGCAAAGAGCAGATAATACCGAAAGTAAGGGCGGAATAAAGCAGATCAGGGCTTTTTTTATTTTAAACCTTACAAGTTCAAGCATTAAAACGGCCGCAAGAGCTATCAATAACATTGAAAGTGCGTTTTCACGGCAGGCTTTAAAAAGTAAAGTATAGTCATGCCGCCTATCGATAAGTTTGAAATTGCCGTCTGTATGCTCTAGTAATTGTCTTAAGCCCTGAGCATCCTTAAGCCCTCGCAGCTGGACCATAAAGGCATGATGCTTTTCCTTTCCGTAAGTAATATAAAAAGGTGCAAAGGAAAGGCCCGGAGCCTTTTTAAAAAAATCTTCCGTACAAATATTGCTATCCTGCTGATAGGCGGTAATGTTGACCTTAAGTCCTTTTTCCTTTAATTGATCTGCCAGTTTTAAAACGGCATTATTTACAAGCAAATGATCTTTTAAAAAAATTTCATCTGAATTTATGGGAGGTAATAAGGCCGTTTTCACCATTTTGTAAGCTTTAGCCTGATGAATTACAGATCTTA
>CALBLB010000166.1 GCA_937896115.1 uncultured Succinatimonas sp. | reverse complement strand
AGGCATGAAAAGTCATGACTGGAAAATTAATAAAATTTACTGATCGATGACGGACCTATCTTCTAAAAAAGGAAAACAGGATTTTTAATCTACCGACATTGATACCAAAAAACAGCTCTCCTCTACCCCAAAAATTTTCATTTGTAACTTAAAGAACGCTCAAAATGCTAGGTTTAGATCTTAAATACGTGTGCATGAGTGCGAATTTTTTGCATCCTTTCAATATTTTCGGCAGGAGCTGAAATCCTTATTAAGTTATGGTTCATGATCTTGTTAAATTTGAGGCTAACAGAGTCCTACTTTTTATTCAGATATGTTTAATTCCCTGATTAAACCTCAGCACCATTTCGCTGAGATCATCGGCTTTTTCACTGAGTTTTTGCATTTCATCGCGGGTTTTTCCGGAAATACTGACGTTCTCTTCTGAAAGTTTGATGAGATCGCGAACCTCTCCTGATACGGCCTTGGCCGTTTCCGCTTTTTCGCGTATGGTGTTCATCATCATATCTGAGGTGGCTTTAATACCGTTGATTGCTTCCTGAACTTCGTTTAAAACCTCATGATTCTGCTGAACTTCATTCACACCTGAGATCACGTCCTGTTTACTGGCCGTAGAAAGCTCATGAGCCTCTCCGGTTTTGTTCATAAAGGCTTCCAATTGCTTGTGGATGTCGGTGGCCGAATCGTGGGTACGCAGGGACAAAGCTCTGACCTCATCTGCCACCACGGCAAATCCTTTTCCGTAGGTTCCCGCGCGGGCAGCCTCGATGGATGCATTTAACGCCAAAAGATTGGTTTGTGACGATACCGTATCGATAAGCTCTATAGCCTCGGAAACTTTGGAAACCTGTTCGGCCAGATCATCTATGGTAGCCGCTACCTTTTTGGAGCTCTCATCCAAAGCATTGATGGCAGTAAGCGTCCTGTCAGATGCTGCTTTACCCTGCGCAGCCTGCTCCTGGGCTTTGTCCGTGTCATGAACGGTTTTGCCTATGCTGTCCATGAGATCATCCATCATTGAGGTAATATCGTCGGCGATCATACTCATGCGATTGACGGTATCGCTGGTTTTGTCGAATTTACGCTGCATCTCATCCTTGTTGCGGGATGCCTCGTCAAGATTATGCTGAGAAGCTTCCGACAACAGGATGCAGGCTTCTTTTACTCGTGTCAGTACGGTATCTGCATATTTATCCTTCCACAGCATGGCCATATAAGCTCTGTTTTCAAAGGACGTACCGCCTGCATACACGTTTAAAGTAAGGCTGTCAGACTGCGCATTGCATGAGGATGCCACGTCAGCTACAAATTTTTTACTCTTAAAACACAATCTCCGGTAAGCAGTAAAAGCCAAGGCGGCGGCAAAGGCCGCCGTGTACCACACGGGATAAGCAACGGCACCTGCCGCCGCCGCTGCGGCCAGAGCATTTATCCCCAATGAAATAAAATCTTTTTGAGAATACTTAAATTTCTTGTTTGCACGCATGGCAGCGTAGATAGCTGCCGCACGCCTTACCATTTTAGGATCAGGTCTGGTCCTCACCGACTCGTAACCTGTGATCCTTCCGTTAATAATGATGGGAATGATAAAAGCGCTGACCCAATAGAAACTGCCGTCTTTGCAACGGTTTTTGATCATCCCGATAAAGGGCTTCCCCTCTTTTAAATTGGCCCACATCATTGCAAAAACCGCCGCCGGCATATCAGGATGTCTGACTATATTATGAGGTTTGCCGATAAGCTCTTCCCTGCTGAACCCCGAGATCTGCACAAAAGTATCGTTGACATCCGTAATGATCCCGCGCGGATCGGTTGTGGAAATGATCTTGGCTTCAGGATCTGAGGGGAACAAGATTTCATGATCATTTACCGGAAGATTTTCTCTCATGACAAAGCCTCGGCGTAATAATAATATTTACTGATTCGACAGTATAGGCAATTCTCCTTTTGATTTCACGGACATGAAAAAAGGTCTTAACTTTTTCAAGCAAGACCTTTTTCATACTTAAAATTCAGCTTGTCAGTTTTGGATATCGATTTCCTTTAAATTCCAAATCTGCTCGGCGTAATCATTGATAGCACGATCAGAGCTGAACTTACCCATAGTTGCCGAATTTATGATGGCAGCGTGAGCCCAGCGGCGTTTGTCTGCGAACATGGCTTCGGCTCGGGCGTGAGCTTCAACATAAGAGGCAAAATCGGCAAGTACCAAGAAAGGATCACCGCCGTCTAACAACGAACGCTTGATTGAGGACAAAGCCCCTGGCATTCCCGGAGTAAAGAAATCACCGTCGAACCAGTCAAGCGCCGCCTTAAGCTCAGGATTGCTGTTGTAATAATTCCAAGGATTGTAATGGCGTTTAAGTTCGGCAACTTCCGACACCGACAAACCGAAGATGAAGTTATTATCTTGGCCGGATTCGGCTACGATTTCGATATTGGCTCCGTCCATAGTACCTATGGTAAGCGCACCGTTCATGGCAAACTTCATGTTGGAAGTACCGGATGCCTCATAGCCTGCAGTTGAGATCTGCTCGGAAAGATCGGCTGCCGGAATGATCTTCTCGGCCAAAGACACGCGGTAATTGGGCAGGAACACCACTTTTAGTTTACCGCCTATGCGTCTGTCGTTATTGATGCGCTCACCTACGGCATTGATGGCATAGATGATGTCTTTGGCAAGAGTATAAGCAGGTGCTGCCTTGGCACCGAAAATAAACACCTGAGGCACAATCTCAAGTCCGGGGTTATCAAGCAGTTTCTTGTACAGCGACATGATGTACAAAAGATTCAAGTGCTGACGCTTGTATTCATGCAGACGCTTGATCTGCACGTCAAAGATGGCATCGGGGCTTACGCTCACGCCGCAAAGCTTTTCGATCACTCCTGCAAGTACTACCTTATTTTCGCGTTTTTCCTGCATGAAGCGATCCTGAATTTTAGGATCATCGGCATATTTTGCCAGCTTACGGCATCTGTCAAGATGCAAAGGCCAGTCTTTGCCCGCAATCTCATCATAGATGGAGGCCAAACCCTGATTGCAGGCTAAAAGCCAGCGACGGGGAGTAACGCCGTTGGTTACATTGCAGAATTTGGAAGGCCAAAGCTGACTGTACTCGGGGAACAGTTGCTCGCGTACCAGTTTTGAATGGATCTCGGCAACGCCGTTAACTTTGGCTGAGCCTATCACGCAAAGATTGGCCATGCGCACCTTGCGCTCGGGACCTTCCTCGATAACGGACAGCTTGCGTTTGATATCGTTATTACCGGGCCAAGTCTTTTCCACTATGCCGTTTAAGAAGCGGTAATTGATCTCATAGATGATCTCAAGATGACGCGGCAGCAGTTTTTCAAAAATGCGCACCGGCCACTTTTCCAAAGCCTCTGGCAAAAGCGTGTGGTTCGTATAGTTGAAAGATTTTGAAACGATATTCCAGGCGTTGTCAAAATCCAGTCCTTCCTCATCGATGAACAGTCTCATGAGCTCTGCTATGGCAATGGCAGGATGAGTATCGTTCAGCTGAATGGCTATTTTGCGGTTATAACGTCTTAAAATGTCACGAAGCGAGCAGGCGGAGAAGAAATACTGCTGAGTAAGACGCAGTTCTTTACCAGCCTCGGTGGAATCATTAGGATACAAAACCTTGGAGATCACCTCGGATGCGGCTTTTTCCTGCTGAGCATCGATATAGCCGCCGGCATTGAACACATCCCAGTTAAAAGCTTCGGTGGCACGCGATTCCCAAAGGCGCAAAATTGCAACTGAAGAATTTCTAAAGCCCACCACCGGAATATCCCAAGGCACTCCCTTGATGATGTGAGCCGGGTGCCATACGCGACGCTTGGAACCGTCGGGGCCTACCTGAGTTTCAACATAACCGCCTATGGGGATATTTTGCAAAGATTCAGGGCGGCATACTTCCCAAGGACAGCCGTACTCTCTCCAGGAATCGGGACGCTCCACCTGACGACCGCCGCGGATCTCCTGACGGAACAGGCCGTTCTCATAGTGGATGCCGTAACCTACGCAAGGATAGCTTAAAGTAGCCAAAGACTCGAGGTAACAGGCAGCCAGACGTCCCAAACCGCCGTTACCCAAAGCCATATCAGGCTCTTCTTCACAAAGATCGTTAAGATCCTGTCCCAAAGAACTCAAAGCTTCCTTGGCCACCTTGTACATTTCAAGATTGCAGAGGTTGTTTACGGTAAGACGACCCATTAAAAACTCTGCCGACAAATAGTTTACGGCACGGGTATCTTCCTTAGCGTGGGTAAACTGAGTCTGGGTAAGGCGGTTGAAGATATCCTCGTTTACCGATGCCACCAGCGCCTGCCACCAGGCAAGCTTGGAGGCCTTAAGCTCGGAGGTTCCGATGGTGCAGCGCAGATGATGCACGATTTTCTTTTTTAAATTTTCAACTGCAACGGCAAAATCATCGCTTTTCACTGCCGCAGTTTGACTGATCTTGGGGGACTCCGTTTTGATTGCGGGATGATTGATCTTCTTTTTATTGTTTTTGGCTGCCATCGGTTATTATTTCTCCTGATGTGAAGCTGTTTAATGTTCAGGTAGACTGATTTAACTTTTTACGTAACGTCCTGACGTATTTTCTTTACGTATGTTCCACAGTACCTAAATCTTAGGATTATACAGGTTGCATGGTTAAATTAACCGACATACTTCAAGCTTACGTATTTTTCTTTACCTATATCATCAAAACCGCAGTTCTTCGGGGATGGGGAGCTCTTTATCAAGATCACGCGGTTTTACTTTGGACTTGCCTTCTTTGTAGGCTTTCATACCAATGATCCACGCCAGAACCTGAGCTACGGCTTTAAAAAGTCCGCGCGGGATCTCGTGATCAAGCTCCGTGGTGTAATACAAAGAACGGGCAAGGGGCGGGATAGGAAGCACCGGCACGTTGGTCTCGCGCGCAATATGCTTGATGATCTCGGCTATGTCATCCACTCCTTTTGCCGTTACCACCGGAGCAAGCGATCCGTTCGGATCATAAGACACGGCCACGGCATAATGGGTAGGATTGGTTACGACTACATCGGCCTTCGGCACTTTTTCCATCATGCGACGCGATGCCATTTGAAATTGTTTTTGACGGATCTTGCTCTTTATCTGGGGATTGCCTTCCTGCTCTTTGAATTCGTCCTTGATCTCCTGCTTGGTCATGCGCAACTGTCTTATGTAATTCCATTTTTGAAAAGGAACGTCTATAAGCACGATGGGAATAACGGAGCAGACAATGATCAGCATGTAATGAAAGAGCAGACTGATGGCATTGCGTATGCCCACCAAAGGACTCATATAGGAAAGTTTCAGGATGGAAGCTGCGGCTCCTGAAATTACGAAATAACAAAAAGCTCCGATAAACGCTACCTTGGCTATGCCCTTTATAAGTTCGATGAGCGAATTTATCGAAACTATGCGTTTTATTCCGTTTAAAGGATTTAATTTGGAAAATTTCGGTGCAGCTCCCTGCATGGAAAAATTAAATCCCCCTAAAAGGATATTTCCAATCAGAGCGCACACTGCAACTATCAGGGCAATGGCAATAACCGGAAGCGCGATTGCTCCCAGATCCTGCATAAACACGCGGCCCATTTCATCCGGGGTAAAGATCTGATCACGAGTCAGCGAAAAGCTGTTCATCATGATCTCTTTCATGCCGGAGCCTAACAACGACGAAACAGCCCACAATGACAAAACGCCCGAGAGCAACACGAATAAAGTACCGGCTTCGCGCGATCTGGGTAACTGACCGCGCTTTTTCGCGTCAGAGAGCTTTTTCTCTGTCGGTTGTTCTGTTTTCTCGCCGTCGTCGGCAGCCATGCAAAGATCCTGTGAAAGTTAATCTAAGTATTCGGCTTTGTTGCCGTTAGTTTCAAGCCAGGAGCGCCTGTCGGCAGCTCGTTTTTTGGACAAGAGCATATCCATAAGCCCAATGGTTGCGTCGGAGTTTTCCGCATCCAGGGTAAGTTTTATAAGTTTTCTTGAATCAGGATTCAAAGTGGTTTCGCGCAACTCCTGCCACTTCATTTCACCAAGTCCCTTAAAACGGCTTACCTCAAGTTTTTCAGGTTTTATGCCCTTTCTTGCATAATACTTGCGCTTGGCAGCCAGATCGTCATCATCCAAGGCATATTCCTTAAGCTTGGTCCCGTATTTGATGCGGTACAAAGGCGGGCAGGCCACATAGACATGTCCCTCTCTTACCAGACGCGGAAAATGTTTGACAAATAGCGCGCACAGCAGCGTGCCTATATGCAAACCGTCGGAATCGGCATCTGCAAGTATGCAGATTTTGTCATAACGCAGTCCGTCAAGACTGCCGCTGTCAGGCTCCAAACCAATAGACACGGAGATGGCGCGGATCTCCTCAGAGGACAAAGCATTTTGTCCCGATACTTCCCAGGTGTTCAAGATCTTACCGCGCAAGGGCAGGATGGCCTGAAAAGCAGCATCCCTGCCCTGACGCGCATTGCCGCCTGCAGAATTTCCTTCCACGATAAAAAGCTCACCGCGTGAAGGATCAGTTGAGGTACAGTCCACCAGTTTCCCGGGAAGCTTAGGGCCGCGTACGGATTTTTTTCTGCTGACGGCGGCTGCCGACTGCTCGCGACGGCGGGCTGCATCGATGATCAATCCCGCAACGGATTTACCCACCTCTACGTTAGCATTTAAATAAAGGGCAAAACGATCACGGATCACGTTTTCTACTAAAGATACCACCTGACGCGAGGACAGCTTTTCTTTGGTCTGACCTGCAAACTGGGGATCATGCATCATAAGAGACAGGACAAACGAACAGTGCTGCCATACGTCGTCGGGGGTGATCTTAAGTCCGCGCGGCAGAAGATTATGCAATTCGCAAAATTCGCGCACGGCCATGGTAAGACCTGATCTGAACCCGTTTACATGGGTTCCGCCTTCGAATGTAGGAATAAGATTTACAAAGGATTCTGATAGTTTCTGAGATCCTTCACTCTCCCAGCATACGGCCCATTCAAGCGACCAGTCTTCTTCTGCAACGTTTCCTGCAAAAGGGTTCTGAGGTTGGATGATGCGCTCTCCGCTCCACGCGCGCAGATAATCCTGCAGTGATCCTGAGTATTCCCATTTTTCTGTGCTGCCGTCGCGTTCGTCGCTAAAATCCACGCTCAGTCCTTTGCACAGCATGGCTTTGGCCCGCAACAGATGCTTTAGGGACTTAACGTCAAACGAAACGGTATCAAAATATGAAGCTTCGGGCCAAAAACGTACGGCAGTACCGGTCTGCGATTTGGGACAAGTACCAATTTCATTTAAATCTTCACATTTTTTTCCGTGAGCATAGGCTATGGAATAGATTTTACCGCCGCGTTTTACCTTAACCTCCAAGCGATCGGACAAAGCATTGACCACGCTTACGCCCACACCGTGCAGACCGCCTGAGAATTTGTAGTTTTTGTCGTTGAATTTGCCGCCTGCATGCAATCTTGAAAGGATAAGTTCAATTGCCGGAACTTTTTCCTGAGGATGCATTTCCACCGGCATGCCGCGACCGTTGTCGGCCACTTCAAGCGAGCCGTCGTCATGCAGGATCACATCGATATGATCGGCAAAGCCAGCTACAGCCTCGTCGACGCTGTTGTCAATTACTTCCATACCCAAATGATTGGGATTTTGGGTATCGGTGTACATTCCGGGACGTTTACGTACCGGATCCAGGCCTTTTAAGACCTCAATAGAAGATCCGTTGTACTCGGATCCATTTTCGCTGTTCTTTTCCATGCGGACTATTTTAGCAAACCGCATCAACTGTCAGTCATCTGAGTCTTTACCTAAGGCAACAATACTTCTGCACACAATCCGCCTTCTTTGCGGTTTTTAAAGCGGCATTGTGCGCCTAACTCGGCACAGGAAGCCTTGACTATGGCCAAACCCAGGCCGGTACCCTGAATTTTTGAAGTATCTCCGCCTACGCGATAAAAAGGCTCAAAAACTTTTTTCAATTCCTGCTCCGGGATCCCGGGACCGCTGTCGCATACGCTGAGCACGCATCGATTGCGTTCCCTAAAACAGGCTAAATCGACCTTTCCTCCTGCAGGCGTGTATTTAATGGCATTGGAACATAAATTCATCAGCACGGTACGCAGTATGCTCCTTGATGACACTACTGTGGGTACGTCGATCCCGGCTACCCCGAAATCCAGATTTTTGGCATCTGCAAGCTCTCCTAAGGCATCGAGGATCTCGATGAAGAGTTCTCTTACATTTATCTCTTCATATTTCGTACTTCCCGTATCCTTGCACTGAGATCGGGCCAAAGTTAACAGATCATTGGTCAGTTCCTGCTGATTGCGTATGGCCTCTCTTATACCCAGTAATTTTTTCAACTGCTCATCGTTCAAACCTTTTTCATCAAAATTCTGAGCTTTAAGCGACAAAGCCGTCAAAGGCGTACGCATTTCATGAGCTGCATCGGCTATAAAACGCCGCTCGTTGCGTATGCTTTCATACGTCAGCCTGAACAGTCTGTTCAAAGAGTCGATGAGAGCATCAAGCTCTGAAGGCACTTCATCGACTATGGGACTTAAATCGCTTTTTTCACGGCGATAGATGGAAAGAGCCAGTCTGTGTACCGGGCGAAACATCAGACTTATCAGCACCACGGCAGACGGAATAAACACTGCGATTAAAAATAAAAATTCAAAGAGCTCGGCAAACAGAGCTCTTCTGGCCAAAGATTCGACCAATGCCATGGGTCTTGCCACGACAAATCGTACTCCGCTGTGGTTGGTTGCCACATAAGCCCGCACTCTTTTATCGGCGATCAAAATGGTATAAAACCCGTCATCCACTCCCGCAGGCAAATACAAAGGCTCTCCCGGGTTTGAAAAGATCGGAGCGATGATGATCTCCTGGTGCCTGAAGAAAAGATCACCCAATGACGGTACCGGACCTACCGCTATGCCCTCGCGCATGCCGCGGCGCGGTAAATAGTTTCCCTGATTTCCCTGACTTAACAATCCGTGCCTGAACAAAGGCTCTTCCCAACGTTTGGGAATAAGCAAACCGTAGTCGATAACCACCGAAGCTATCTGCGAGAGTTCCTCATCTACGTAAGCCTCTATTTCCTCCAAGGCAGTGTCATACGATCTCACGCAAAAAAGACCGGTAAACAACACCCCGATTAAAGAAATAAACAGGCACAGCCTTACGCGTAACGAGCGGATCAGCCTTCCTTTGCGACCTTCCACCCTACACCTCTTACATTCTTTATGGCCTGAGCGCCGAGTTTTTTACGCAGGTTGTAAATGATGAATTCAACTGCATTTGATTCAACTTCTTCACCGTAACCG
>CALBLB010000165.1 GCA_937896115.1 uncultured Succinatimonas sp. | reverse complement strand
AGGATGATGCTTTGCCACATAATGCACGAAATTGGAGCCTATGAAACCTGCTCCGCCGGTTACTACCAGATGTTTGGGAAAGAAGTTGTAGGAAGAACGATCCATAACTAGTCATCTCCCTTCTGATAAATACGATTTTGAGAAACTTTTAAAAGATGTTTGCCGTAATCGCTTTTCTTATATTTATCAGCTGCTTTAAGTAACTGTTTCTTATCAATCCACCTCCGGTAATAAGCGATCTCCTCAATAGCAGACACGGAAAGCCCCTGAGTCTGTTCAATAGTTTTAACAAAATTGGAAGCATCAAAAAGTGAGGACATGGTGCCTGTATCCATCCAGGCATAACCCCTGCCCATCACGCAGACATTGAGTTTGCCTTTTTCAAGATAGATACGATTGAGATCGGTGATCTCAAGTTCACCGCGAGATGACGGTTTCACTTCTTTGGCGTATTCACATACTTTTGAGTCGTAGAAATAAAGCCCGGTCACGGCATAGTTGGATTTGGGATGTGCCGGTTTTTCCTCGATAGATACTGCGTTTAAATCTTTATCAAATTCAACCACTCCGAAACGCTCGGGATCGTCAACGTAGTAGCCAAAGACCGTAGCACCATTATTTGATTCAGAGTTTTGCACAGCCTCGGCAAGTTGCCTGCCCAAGCCGTTACCGTAGAAAATGTTATCTCCCAAAATCAGAGCACAAGGATCACCTGCAATGAACTCCTCACCTATGATGAAGGCTTGAGCAAGTCCTTCAGGTTTAGGTTGCTCGGCATAACTTAAGTTAAGCCCTAACTCAGAACCGTCTCCTAACAAATTCTTAAAATTGGGTAAATCCTTAGTGGTGGAGATAATGAGGATCTCCCTGATCCCTGCCAACATCAAAACCGACAAGGGATAATAGATCATCGGTTTGTCATATACAGGCAAAAGTTGCTTGCTCGTCACCATGGTAAGAGGGTAGAGACGCGTACCGCTACCACCGGCAAGAATGATCCCCTTCATAGTCAAAAATTTTACCTTTAGTGTAGATATATTACTAATTTTGATATAAGTTTATATCTTTTACACTAAAGTTTTAATCATTTTGATTAAATCAACAGATATCGTTTTGTTTTTTAAAATAATTTTATAAAGATATTATTTTTATAATAGATACTACTTCTAAACAGATCAGCATAAAGATTTAATCAAAAAAAAAATTACTTAAATTTCAACTAACTTTCCTCTTTCAGCTTACAAGCGTAAAATTTCCACAATATATAAAGCCTGTTTGCACTTTAGTGCAGATCCATGACAGGCTCTTAGCTAATTTGCATATCTTCATAAAAAATAAGGAAAATATGGCTACCATCCGCGATGTAGCAAAACTTGCAAATGTAAGCGTTGCCACCGTCTCAAGAGTTTTAAACGGTACGGCAAAAGTAAGCGACGCTGCCCGGGAGGCAGTGCTTAAAGCAAGAAATGAATTGGGATTTCATTTAAATGCCAACGCCAAGGCTTTGGCAAAACAAGGATCTGACACCATAGGAGTATTGGTATCGGAAGTAACCGATCCTTACTTTGCCACCATGGTCAAAGCCTCTGAAGAAGTTGCCCATCAAGACGGTAAGATGCTCTTCGTAACTCAGGGATTTCACGATGAAGAGCGTGAGATCAGAGCCATCAATTCACTGGTATCACATCAGTGTGCCTGTCTGGTCGTACACGCTTTGGCCATTCCCGATCTCATCCTTACCCAATACATGCAGGACTATCCCTTTATGGTGCTGGTAAACCGCATTCTGACAGGCTTTGAAGACAGGTGCGTCAATATCAACAACAGCCGCGGTATGTATTTAATCGTAAAAGAATTGGTTAAGGCAGGATGCCGCAAAATTGCTTTTGTGAATTCAGCGCACCATATTCTCGATGCCGAAGAGCGCTTTGCAGGTTTCTGTGT
Source organism: uncultured Succinatimonas sp. (assembly GCA_937896115.1). Lineage (GTDB taxonomy): Bacteria > Pseudomonadota > Gammaproteobacteria > Enterobacterales > Succinivibrionaceae > Succinivibrio. The sequence goes on along the minus strand of CALBLB010000165.1, from coordinate 1,859 downwards.
AGCTTTGCGTGAAGGCGGGCTTGAGATAAATCCTGAACTAATTCTGCATGAGCAACCGAGTCTTGAAGGAGGAAATGCTGCGGCAGAAAAACTTTTGGCAAAACGCGGGGAGTTTGACGCGGTTGCCTGCTATAACGATGCCATAGCTTCGGCTATACTCGCGCGCTTTATCCGTGCCGGGATCAAGATCCCCGATGAAGTTTCGATCACCGGCTTTGACGATCTGCCGCAGTCTACCTGTCTTAACCCTCCGCTTACCACCATCACCAACCCCATTGCTCAAATGGGACGCTGTGCTGCCGAATTAAGTTTGGCTCTTTACAAACATCAAGACTACAAACTGCCTGAATTTAAAACCGAAGTGGTTAGAAGAGAGTCGGTGAGAACACGCTGAAAGCGGTTGATTGGGGATGAGATTCTTTTCGCTGCCCCTGAAGACTTACGCTTCAGGGGCAGCGAGAATTTAAAGAGTGTAACTTTGGCGTTCGACGCCAAAACACATTTTAAGCTTTAGGCTCGGTATTCTCCTTTTTGCTTCCAAACTGAGTTTTATAAAGCGCTGCATAGGCGCCATGCTCTTTTAAAAGCTCATCGTGGGTACCCTGCTCCACTATCTTGCCGTCGTTTACCACCAGGATACAGTCGGCATCCATAACCGTAGACAAACGATGAGCAATGACTATCGTGGTTCTGCCCTGCATCAGAGAATCCAAAGCTTTCTGTACCACTTTCTCAGATTTATTATCCAAGGCGGAAGTGGCTTCATCCAAGATCACCAATGGTGCATTTTTAATGATGGCTCTGGCTATGGCCAGACGCTGACGCTGACCTCCTGAAAGTTTTACCCCGCGCTCACCGATTTGGGTATCAAGACCGTCTCTTTCCTGAGCAATGACATCGTCAAGACATGCACTTTTTACCGCAAAATCTATCTGCTCCTGGGTAATATCAGGATCGCCGCAGGTAAGGTTTTCCCTGATGGTACCGTCAAAGAGGAAGTTATCTTGAAAGACCACGCCTATTTCATCGCGCAATGAGTAAAGATCGTAATCTTTGATGTTGACACCGTCTATTTCTATGCTGCCTGAGCTTACCTCATAGAATCTCGGGATCAGCGCGCACACGGTACTCTTACCGCCTCCTGAGTTTCCCACCAAAGCCACCTTGGTTCCGGCTTTAACGGTGAAATTGATGTCTTTTAAGACCTGATGTTGCTTGTTATACCCGAAGTTTACGTGTTTAAAGGCTATCTCTTTATAGATCCCAGTTAGTTTCTTTTTATCCTGCTGAGGCTCCTGCTCAAAGGATTTTACTGAGAATTTCTGATAAATACGATCAAGTGCCAAAAGCGACATCTGCACGCTGATAAAGTTGGTTCCTATGTTTTTTAAAGGAGCATAGAGCATCAGAAGCGCTGCGATGAAGGCCACGAAAGTACCCGGAGTAATGTCTTTTATAAGGATAAGGTGCATACCCAAGAGCAAAGCACCGGCAACACCGAATGCGGTCACCAAATGCATCACCGGAGCTAACCAGTTGGTATCTTTGACCATCTTGAAGCTTATCCTGAACATGAAATCCACCAGCCAGTTGAATTTGTCACGGGTATAGCCCTGCAAATTAAACAGTTTGATGATGCGGGAGCCTTCGGCAGTCTCGTTATATTTGGTGACTATGGTGGTACCCATCTTCACGTACTCATCCATGATGCTGCGTACCTTGGCACGTACCACTGCCATAGGCCAGAATAAAATTGCGAGAATTCCTATGGCATATAAAGACAATTGCCAGGAGTTGTAAACAAGCACGCAGGCAAGTGAGATGCAGCTGAAGAATTTGGTCAAAACGAGTTTTATATT
>CALBLB010000164.1 GCA_937896115.1 uncultured Succinatimonas sp. | reverse complement strand
GGATGCGTTCGGAGAAAGATTAAGTGTCTGAAGAAATAGAAAAGGCTGAATTGGATCAGGCTCTCGTTGATGAAAAGACTCAGGAAGAAAAGCAGGAAGCTGTACCTGAGGTTGCGAATAAAGTCAAACCAAAGGCAGAGACTGCGGTAAGCGCTGGCGGTGCTGAGAGTACTCTGTTGTCTGATGATGAGGAAGAATTGCCGGGATTTGAAGATCTGGGACTTGCCGATTATGTGGTAAAAGCCATCAAAGCTTTGGGATTTGAAAGTCCTACTCCCATTCAGGAACAGGCTATTCCTTTGTTGTTAAAAGGTCGCGATCTTATAGGCAAAGCGCAAACAGGTACCGGCAAGACTGCGGCTTTTGCCTTGCCCATACTTTCGTTGATCAATACCGATGAGCGTTTTACTCAGGCTTTGATTTTAGAGCCTACCAGAGAACTTGCTTTGCAGGTAGCCGAAGCTTTGCAAAGTTTTGCCAAGTTTATGGAAGATTTTCGTGTTGCTCCGATTTACGGCGGTGCTTCATATGAAAATCAAATTCGCTCTTTAAGACACGGTGCTCAGGTGGTGGTAGCTACTCCCGGTCGTCTTATCGATCTCATCAAACAGGGCAAGCTTGATCTTTCCAAACTGCGTTTTGCCGTGATCGACGAAGCAGACGAAATGTTGCGCATGGGCTTTATCGATGATGTTGACTGGATTTTGAGCAATACCCCGGAAGAGCGTCAGACCGCGCTGTTCTCAGCTACCATGCCTCCTGCAATAGCACGCATTGCCACCTCTCATCTGCGTAAACCTGAAGATGTTGAAATCAAATCAAAAACAGCCACTGCTGTAACCGTCCATCAGCGTTATTGGGTGGCTTCTGGGGCTCATAAGATCGACGCCATGACCCGTATTTTGGAGGTTGAATCTTATGATGCGGTTTTGGTATTCGTGCGTACCAAGACCGATGCAGAAGATGTTGCCAATAAATTGATGGCCCGCGGATTCTCATGTGCCGCTTTGCACGGTGATATTCCTCAGCGCCAGCGCGAGAAGATCATTGAACGCGTTAAATCAGGGCTTTTGGATATCATCATCGCAACCGACGTTGCCGCCCGCGGACTTGACGTCGATCGCATTACCCATGTATTCAATTACGACATACCTTACGATGCCGAATCTTACGTGCATCGCATCGGTCGTACCGGTCGTGCCGGTCGTCAGGGGGAGGCCATACTTTTTGTTTCTCCTCGTGAGCGTCGCGCCCTGCGCATGATAGAAAACATGACTCATCAAAAGATTGAGCCCATGACTATGCCTACTGCAGCTGATGTCAATAAAGTTCGTCTTGAAAACTTTAAGAATCAGGTTCTTGAAACCATAGAAGCAGGTGATCTTGAACAGTATGAAGAGGTAATTTCGGAAATACTGGCTGACGATTCCATAGAACCTGAAACTTTAGCTGCTGCCTTAGCCAAAATGTGCCGCGGTGATGAGGATTTATTCCTGGATGAAAGCCAGCCTGAACCCATGCAGCGTACTCTTGAGGATAAGGGTGATCGAGGAGATCGTCATCGTCGCGTTCCGTCAGCCGAACCTCAGCCTTTGCGTGATTTCCCCGATATGAAGATGATGCGTTATCGTCTGGCAGTGGGGCGTCGTGACGGAGCCAAGCCCGGACAGATTGTCGGTGCCATTGCCAATGAAGGTAATATCGAAAGTCGTTATATTGGAGAGATCTCTATCTTCGATACTTTTACCACTGTGGATCTGCCTCAGGGTATGCCTGAAGAGACCATGAAGATCCTTGCCGAGGCCAGAGTATGCGGCAGACCTTTGGAGCTTCGCGAATATACCGCAGAGCCTCCACGCGGTCGCCGTGAACGCAGAGATTTTCATGATCGTCCGCGTCGTCGTTACGACCGAGATGATCGCGGCAATCGCAATGAGAATTTCAATCGTTACGACAATTTCAATCGTACGGACGATTACAACTTTAATCGTGCCGATAAGCCTCGTTTTAATCGTGACAGAGATTTCAATTCCTTCAGAAACGATGAACGTCGTCCTCGTCGCGGCGGACGTCCTTCATTTAATTTTGACGATCGCCGTTTTGATGATCGTCCGCGTCGTACCGGTTCACGTTCAGAACGCGGATTTACTTCGCCGAGAGCTAAAAGACGTGATGAGTTTTAAAGTCTAGTTGTTGATGACAAAGCCGAGGTTGTTCTAGAGCACTTCGGCTTTTTTGATAAACAAATTGTTAAACAAAATTTGTATGTAAGGTAATTTAAAAATCGATCTGTTTCTGCTAATGTTGTTCATAGGTCAAGTCATGCTGGTATTATTAAATTCTGTTTTGATTCAAGATATTAACTGTAATGACAATCTTGACGACGCAAATGCAGTCTTCATATCATTTTGGTCTTTTATTTTGATCTGATCTGTGTTTTCCATCTTTTATCAGGAGTGTTTATGTCAAAAATAAAGAGCAGGGAACGGCTGAGATCAGGCAATTTCACCAAAGAAGACCTAAACCCCACCAACGACGTATTTTTCAAATTCATCTTCGGCCGCCCCGAACGCAAACAGATCACCCTAGCTTTCTTAAATGATTTGCTGGAGGAGGAGTTAGGGCATGAAATCAAGGATTTGACTTTTACCAATTCTGAATATGTACCTGACAAAGCAAGTGATAAGTTAGCCCGCCTTGACATAGTTTGTGCTTTAGACAGCGGTGAGAAGGTAGACGTTGAGATGCAGGTAGCCAACGAGCACAATATTCAAAAACGCAGCTTGTTTTACTGGTCACGGATGTATGCAAACTCATTTTCCAAGGGTAAAGTTTACAGCAACCTGTTGCCGTGCATTTGCATAAACGTTTTGGACTTCATAGAATTTAAAGAAGAGCCCGAATCCTTTATATCGTTAGGAATATACAGTAAAAGGCAAAAACGGTATATGAAGGATTTGAGTCTGCACTTTCTTGAAATACCCAAATTTCAGAAGAAAGAGCACATGACCAGAATAGAGCGCTGGCTGGCTATGTTTTCAAAGAAACTAACGTTTAAGGAAAAAGAAGCAATCGCGAGGAAAGATCCTATTATGAAAGACGTAATAGATTCATATGATTTGTTCTTTTCAGACGAAAAAGAGA
>CALBLB010000163.1 GCA_937896115.1 uncultured Succinatimonas sp. | reverse complement strand
ATTCCTTTGCTCCGCCAAAGTGGGATCGGCTAACTTGCTACTTTGAACTTCAGCGCTTTCTTCGTTTTCATCGCTTAAAGGAAAGTCGACTAAAACTTTTTTTACGAGGAAAATTACGCCTACTACTGATAAAAGGTAGCCTCCTATACAAGAAACGACGAACCATGCCGGCATTTTAAAGAAAAACAGTCCGCTGTCTTTTAAAGCAAAAATCGCTCCCCAAAAGAAAGCTACGATGATCACTGCCAAGAGCAACGTAGCCAGAGCTTCGCGATCCATGATTGCGAATTTCTCCTTGTAGCTTGGATGATCTTTATTTCTGCATTTCATGCACGTTTTCTCCATGTTTGAATGAAAACAATGTTTTTGTGACATGTCAAAAACATTTTGTAAGTACACAACAGGCCGTGGAGCATATGCGCCGCGGCCTGCATTAAAAAAATTGTTTAGCTGTGACTACAGTTTTGCCTGTTCCTTGATAAAGGCTTTGATCTCTTTACCTATGGTACCGTGTCTTAAAGCGTATTCGATAAAGGTTTTTACATAACCTGATTTGTTACCGCAGTCATGGCTGCATCCTTTGATGGCATAAGCATCGATTTCTTCAAGTTCCATCAAAAGATCGATGGTGTCGGTAAGTTGGAATTCGCCGCCGGCTCCAAGCGGGGTACGCTTGAACAAAGGCCAGATCTCAGCAGGTAATACATAACGTCCTACCACGGCAAAGTCTGAAGGGGCTTTGTCAATTTCAGGTTTTTCGGTAATGGATTTTATGGGAGTGCTTTGACCTGCTTCGAGGTTTTTACCGGCAATATCCACTATACCGTAGGAGTGAACCAATTCATGAGGTACTTTTTCAACCATGATTTGCGGGTTACCGGTTTCCTCAAAACGTTTGATCATTTCAGCAAGGTTATCGGTGTTTAGATTTGATTTAGCCTCGTCGATGATCACGTCAGGAAGCAATACGGCAAAAGGACTTCTGCCGACAATGGGTTCTGCGCAGCGTATAGCCTGCGCCAAACCTGAAGCTTCTCCTTGGCGTACCGACATGATGGTGACGTCATTGGGAATTATGGATTGGACTTCTTTTAAAAGCTGACGTTTTACACGTTTTTCCAAAGTAGCTTCCAATTCAAAAGAAGTATCAAAGTGGTTGGCAATGGCATTCTTAGATGAATGAGTGACAAGAACGATATTTTTTATACCGGCTGCTACGGCTTCTGTTACTACATATTGAATAAGCGGTTTATCCACTAAAGGCATCATTTCCTTTGGTATGGCTTTGGTTGCAGGTAACAATCTGGTACCTAAACCTGCAACAGGGATAACTGCATAACGAATATTGCCGAAGTTCATATCAGGCATGGTAAAAATCCTCTTAACCTTATGAAATGTCTTTTATTTAGCCAGTATTATTTTTTTAATTCCGAGAGTAACTGCGGATTTTTTATCACCATCCACAGTACACAGATAATTGCAAACAGCACATTTAATATACCGTTACCGAAAGTTTTGTAATCAACCCACCAAGATTCTGCTTCCTGCTCACTGATCCCGAATAAAGCGGGAAGATAAAAAGCTATGATCACGTTGAGTGCGCCTGCAAATATAAAAAAGAACATGAAGCAGGAAGCTAGGAATTTCCAACATTCCTGCGGAAGTTTCAATTCCTGACCGAAAAGGTACCCGAGAGGATTTTTCTTCAACAGATATTGGGTTACAAAAATAAGCAGGGCCAAAATCAGATTTACAGCAGTAACCTTCCATTTGATGATCGAAGGATCGCGTAACAGCACAGTCGGGATCCCGAAGATCAATACGGCTGCAACCAAGAAAATTTGCATTCTTGAAATGCTTCTTTTGAAGATAAATTCTAATGCAGTGGTGATGAGAAC
>CALBLB010000162.1 GCA_937896115.1 uncultured Succinatimonas sp. | reverse complement strand
ACCAAGCAGGCGGTCAACAGCATTTATGGTCAACTTGAAAAACAGCATTTGCAAAACAGCGTACATTTTGGGTTGGTATCTTTCCGCTCCAACACTCAGGCAGTTCCTGCTTTGCAGTACACCTCCAAGATCTTTGTAAAACCCGGGGAAGTGTCAAGCGCTAAGGATTTTGAGAATAAGGTACGTGAGCTGTCACAGGCCAAGGTATCGTCGGCATTGTTTGATGAGGATGCTTATGCCGGGATCAATACCGCTTTGTCGGATATAGACTGGAGCGGCTACGGCGGACGCTATATAGTGCTGATCACCGATGCCGGGGCCATAGCAGGTAACGACAAGCTTTCATCGACCAAACTTGATTCCAAAGAACTGCGTCTTGAAGCCCGTCACCGCGGAGTAGCCGTCTATACTTTGCATCTTTTGACTAAAGCCGGGGAAAAAGCAGGAGATCACGATAAAGCCCTATCTCAATATGAGGATCTTACCTATAACGAAGTCGTGCAAAAGCCTTTGTATTATCAGGTGGCAGCAGGAGATGTAAATGCTTTTGGTGCCATGGTCGATTCTTTGGCCTCATCGATAGCCGCGCAGGTAAAGCTCGCCTCAGAAGGTAAGTTGGGAACCGGATCTGCCGATATGAGCAAGAGCAGCATGGATAAAGATCTCGAACTTTTAGGACATGCCATGGTTCTGGCTTATCTGGGAAGCTCAGGATCTGCAGCCGCTCCTTCCTTTTACAAAGGCTGGATCTTAGACAGGGATCTTAGTGCTCCTACTCACAGCTGTGCAACGCCGGTAGTCCTGCTTACCAAATCAGAATTGTCGGATTTAAAAGACGTGACTGCCAGGATCTTGGATGCGGCAGGTCGCGGGATCCTCTCTCCTGATGATATGTTTGCCCAGTTGCGCTCGGCAGCAGCTGCCATGGGACGTGATCCCAATGCACTTAAATCCCAAAACAGCCTTAAACTTTCACAGATGGGTTTATTAGGCGAGTATTTGGAAGATCTTCCTTATAAGAGCCGCATTCAGGA
>CALBLB010000161.1 GCA_937896115.1 uncultured Succinatimonas sp. | reverse complement strand
CTCAAATTTAGCAAGATCATGAACCATAACTAAATTAGGGATTTCAGATCCCGACAAAAATATTGAAAGGATGCGAAAAATTCGCACCCTTTATTTTTTGCTTGTGATATCATGTCTCATAATTATATGAGATATCAAGAGGTGATCATGGCAGTCATAACCGCTCCCAAATTACCCTCACTTAAAGTCGGTTCCCGCTCTTGTAAGGGAAAGTCTTATTTCTATCTGCAAACTTATACTCACCATTACGATCCGAAAACCAAAAACAGTATTCGTGATTCACAAAAAACTGTAGGGAAAATCGTCGGCGGCCAAAAATTCGGATTGATCCAATGGCATGATGAGTTTTTGGATCAATATCCTGATCTAAGAAAGTTACGCTCTTATAAAACAGCGCAAGGAATTGAGTTCAAACCGTTAGAGGACGAGCCTGCAGACAAGGTTGGCAATTTACCAAAGGTTGAAAAGAAACTGGCCGGTGCTTATTGGGCCTGCAGTGAAGCTTTAGCACAAACGGGGATCAGCGATGCTTTGCATCGCATATTCGGAGAATATCACCGTGATCTGAAATTAGCTTCAATAGTCATGTACATGCTTATCAAGCGTGACGGCGCGGTATTGCATCATTACACACCTTTTTCAAAGATCCACTATCTCCCCTGGTTACGGGAGCTTTCTGACGGACAGCTTGGGCATTTGCTCTCTCATGTAACCCATGAGCGTCTACAACAATTTTTCCAAGCATTGATCTCCGGATATTACAAAAATCACCAAGCTTTATATAAATATGACGCTCCCAAACGCTTGATCTTGGCTTTGGATTCCACTTCAATTTCCACCTATTCTAAAGCTCTCCCTGAAGCAGAATGGGGACACAATAAAGACGACGATTGTTTAAAACAGTTTAATTACCTCATGCTTTGCGATGAGCTCACCGGAATGCCTCTTTACGGAAAGCTCTATAAAGGAAACGTGGTAGACGTTTCCACCGTTAAAAATCTCATTTCAGATCTGGAATTGATTTTTAAAGATGCCGAGGTTAAACCTGAGTTGATCTTCACCACTGACAGGGGATACGAAAGCTCTGACAATCTGCAAATGTTCCTGCGCAACGGACATGATTTCATCATACGCAGCAAGATAGACTCTGCTTGGGTAAAAGACATTGTGGAGTCAGTCAGAGATCAATTTGACGATGACAACTTACACGATGAATTCACTAAACAATTTATGGTGACCACTACCGTAGAGTACAAATATGATCCTTTCCCCGTAAATGGAAAGAACAAGCAAAACTCTGCTTCTGCAAAGTTGTATGCCCATGTGTATTTTGATGAGTCCGTATATAACCGCAGACACGACTCCCTAAGATTTAACGTCAATTCCGCCAGAGAGCGATTCAATGCAGAAGTGCGCAAACTCGTTAAAACTAAGACGAACTCTCCTGAAAATCTCACCAAAATCAACATAGGCGTTACTCAGCATTTTATTGATACCTATTGCAAATTTGACTCCGACGGCTTTGCTATTATCGACAATGACAAAGTCAAACAAAGACTTAAGTATGCCGGAGTGATGGTCATTCTCTCTAACGTAGCTGATACCGCTAAACTTGCCTACCTCGCTTATTCTCGCCGTATGAGTGTGGAGCGTAACTTTCAGAACTTTAAAGCTTCCCTTAGATTTAATCGTGAACACGTAGGCTTACATAATTCCTTACAAGGAAGATTTCTTTGCGAATTCATTGCTTCTGCAATCTACGTCCTTTTCCAGACCCGACTCGCTGAATACGAAAAATCCGATGCAGCCAAAAAAGATAAGCTCATCATTACCGACATGTCTTTGCCCAGGATCATCGATGAACTCGATACCATCATGCTGACCTGCTATCACAACGGCGGGTATTTTGATGAGATCTCCGGTAAATACAGAACTATCTATGAGGCTTTGCAGATCCCGTTGCCTCAAACTGTACTTGAAGGCATTAAAGATGAAAATCTTACTGATGAGGATGAAGACTATGAAGAGGAAGATCCTGAGATGATCGTCAGAGGTGAGGAGCTATAAAACAAAAGTCCCGCCGCTATGGTGGGACTCAATCTTTTTCGCTACCCGAGTTTAGTGTGATATAAAAACTTGCTAAATTCGAG
>CALBLB010000160.1 GCA_937896115.1 uncultured Succinatimonas sp. | reverse complement strand
CTGACGTTGGCAATAAGATTACCGTGAGAGAGCATCGCACCTTTGGGTTTGCCGGTAGTACCTCCGGTAAACTGCAAAAAAGCAATATCCGAGGCTTTGAGCGCCGGAGATGTAAAAGGCAAAGAACGCCCATAAGACAGAGCTTTTTTAAAGGCTATGTGATCTTCAAGCTCAAATTTTGGAACCAGACCTTGCAATCTGGCTCCTGCATTTAGCAACATGCCTTTGACGGGATTTTGCAGATCTCCTGCTTTGGTCAGCACAATATGCGGTAATTTCTGACCTTCTTTGGCGATCTCCTGAAGTCTGGCCCCTACTCCGTCAAAAGCTACTACGGCAGAAACATTGCTGTCTCGCAATACCGAGGCGATTTCGCGGGCTGTGTACAAAGGATTAATGTTTACTATGCGCAACCCGGCCTTAAGTCCCGCAAATACCGTGATCGGGTACTGCAGCATATTGGGCATGATGACCGCAAGGTTTTCGCCTTTTTCCAGCTTGAGTTTTTGCTGTAAAAAAGCTGCCAAAGCGCATACGGCTTCATGGGCTTGGCGATAAGTTAGGGTATGCCCAAAACAGGTATAAGCCGGGCGGGATGAAAAGCGCTCGCACAAGGCATCGAACAACGAGCTTAAATTTTCGTCTTCATCCAAGCTGATGTCGGGTTTTACGTCATGAGGATAGCTTTTAAGCCACGGTCTTGGTCCAAGATCAGATCTTTTTGCAGATCCTTTGCCGATCTCGTTTTCCATAAAGCCTCCGCAAACGTTATGCGAGAAGATCTCTTCCCGCGTCAAAGACTACATCATCACCTGCAGTTTAGCTGTGCGCTTTTTCAAAAACACGCAGATAATCTATCAATGCCTCGACTCCTTCGATGGTCATGGCATTGTAGAGCGAAGCACGCATACCGCCCAAGACTTTATGTCCCTTAAGTCCCAGCATATTATGCTCTGCAGCCCCTTTTAAGAATTCGGCATTCAAAGCCTCGTCTGCAAGATTAAATACGCAGTTAACGCGGGAACGATCTTCTTTGGCAATGACATTGCGGTAGAAAGAGGACGAATC
>CALBLB010000159.1 GCA_937896115.1 uncultured Succinatimonas sp. | reverse complement strand
TGTTGTATTGCATTAAAAAGTCGCCAGTTTTTGCGTTAATTTTTCGCCACCTTTGCAAATAAAAATCGACAGCTAACTGACATTATGTCCTTACCTAAAACAGGGGCGTAATGCCCCTGTAACTGTAATATGCTGTTTTACTGATTTTTCCTCTTTGAAGCCATTACGCTATTCTTAAAATCTCGTAACCTATAGCTTTCCCCTGTCATCGGGATCCTGATGCTGTGATGTAGAAAGCGGTCTATGATTGCCTTTGTACATTTCACATCGCCGCCCAGATATTTAGGCCATTCATCGAATGAACGATTGGTTGTGATCACCGTACTTAAGCGTTCGTAGCGAGCATCTATGAGTGTATAAAGCAAAGCTGCGGCATCGCTCAGATCTCCTGTGATTGGATATCCAACTTCGTCGATGATGAGAAGCTTGTTGCGACACAGCTTTGTAAGCTTATCTTGTAAACAATGTTCGTTTCTGGCTTTGTCCAACAACGCCAGTAATTTATTTGCAGATATAAAGAAAGTGCTATAACCTCGTAATATGGCTTGCCTGCCTAAAGCGCAGGCTAAGTGGGTTTTACCAAGACCGGGATCACCGTAGAATATGATATTTCTATGTTCATCCACCCATCTGCATTCAGCTAATTCTCGCAACATGACTTCATTGACCTGAGAAGCACCGAAATCAAAATTGTCGAGAGAAGCGTTATTCGGCAGACAAGCCATGGATAAAAGCATTTGTTGTTTATTGAGATCGCGAGCCTGACATATTTCTGAGAGTAATGTAGAAATGCTCTCGCGTGGAGATGCTTGTGATGCACACAATTCTTCGATTAAATTATCAATATTTTCAGTAATATAACGTCCTATCCTCAATGATTTACACATGGATTTGAGTTGTACTGACGGAAGGGAAACTTTATTAAAAGTCATTTAATCGCTCCTAAGATTTCGGAAAGAGCAACAAGATCAGGATCTGGAACATATTCATCTTTAGAGTGTTCTAATGTCTCAGGAGTCGGGATAGGTGGATCTATTTGGACGGGATCTGTTTTATGATCTTCAAATCGATGTGCATGCATTGATGCCTCGCAAATGCAGATCTCTTCTGCTTTATTACCGTTCAAATCGCACAGAATACCGTGACCATCGGGACGTACATATGCGTATAGCTTACGATTACGTAAACGGTAATTTACGTGCAGTCTTTCCCCGAATAATTCGATAAAAGCGGCATCGTTTACCGAAACAAGACCGCATTGGATCATCAGTTTTTCTCGTCTTTCCTGAGAAATAGGTGAAAGCAGCGATTGTTCTTTTTTAAATGCTTCGGCAACGCTTATTCCATGCAAAGCAGGAACTTTTCTACGATCAGCAACCTCAATGATCCAACGATCAAGACGATTTTGGAGATCTTCAGGATCTTCGACTCCGAGCCAATTTAACTCGGCCATGGCATTTTCTTTGATATATCGACCGGCGCGCTCTATGCGACCTTTGGTTTGCGGACGATAAGATCTGCAAGCTCGGATCTTTACTCCTAAAGATTGACATAACCAATAAAAGGCTGCGGTAAATTTACAATTGTCGTCATTGGAGCGTTTTACCAGTGCTACGTCGTTATCACACAGTACCAATTTCGGTAAGCCGTGTTGCAAAAAACACTTAGTTAACGACAACAACCAAGAAGACTGCGTCATATCAGGACATACGCGAACAAACAATTTGCGTGACCAGGCATATACGGCTTCAAATACAGGGATCTTAACTACGTCATTGCTGTTCTTGAATTTGACATCGAGCCACACAAAATCAATCTGTAATTGCTCTCCCGGCTCACAATTAAAGCTGTTGATGACGGGCTTTTTCGTAACCTTCAAATCGGGATAATGGGACGTAATATAGCGATAAACAGAGCTTTGATCGATTTTGATGCCATATTCAGGACCGGAGAGAAGTCTGGCACAGACAACACAATTGCCGCCGCTCTTTTCAAACAACGTCTTGAGTTTAGCTTTGGGAACGGAGTCAAGCTTGGAACGACGATGCTGCTTAGGCTTGATCTTAATATCGGCATCGGGATCAGTAATGTACTTGCGCACGCTGTCACGGCTTACGCCGACTTCTCGTGCAATTGCACTGATTGACAAGCCCTCTTGATGTAAACGCAAGATTTGCTGCGTTTGATGGATGGTAAGCATATAAGCTCCTCGTGAAAAGCATCAGGATTGATGCATTGCAGAAATTACACTGGGAGCTAATGAAAATTAACGTGGCAATCAGGAAAAAACAGAAAACAAATCAAGGAATGACGAACAATCAGAACAAAAAATTATGGAAAGTTTCTGAAAATAAACTGTCGAGAAATAAATGCAAAGACACCTTGCAACTGTAGACTTTTTAACGCAAAAACTGACGACTTTTTAATGCAATACAACA
>CALBLB010000158.1 GCA_937896115.1 uncultured Succinatimonas sp. | reverse complement strand
CGATCTCCACCGGTACGGAAATTTTGGTTGCTCATTATGCCGGAGCCATGAAATTGGATCTTGCTTATAAACAGCTGATGCGTTCGGTAAAACTTGGGGTAATTTTTACCGTCCTGCTTGCAGTAAGCGTTCCTTTGTTTTCAGGAAAGCTCTTTTTTTCGTGTTTTACCGATTCAAAAGAAGTTTTGGCGATGGCCACGCCGATTTTCCTGCTTACTGCCGTTATGGAGCCTGGGCGGGTATTGAACATCATCATCATCAATTCCTTAAGAGCCGTAGGTGATACCAAGTTTCCCGTGATCATGGCGGTATTGTCAATGTGGGGGATCAGCGCAACTTTAGGCTCTTTTCTTGCTCTTTACTGCGGAATGGGACTTTTGGGAGTGTGGATAGGCTTTTGCGCTGACGAATGGACACGCGGTATAGCCATGCTGATAAGATGGCGCACCAAAGCTTGGGTTAAGGCGGCCAAACGAAATTATCGTTTGAATTTTAGAAAATCGGTTTGAAGATTTCAGAAAGGAGATTTCATGCATTACAGTTTTAACTTAAGCGGTACCTGTGCAAAGATTGTGGATTTTGATCTTGACGAAGCCGGTAAGTTGCATAACGTACGTTTCCTGGGAGGATGTGACGGTAATTTAAAAGCCGTGGGCAGGCTTACCGAGGGAATGGATGCAAAGGCTGCGGCCGATTGTCTTGAAGGCAATCTTTGCCGCAGTAAAGGAACATCTTGTGCCGATCAGTTTGCCAAGGCCGTACGTAAGGCCTTAGCACAAGGTTAAATAGCAGTTTAACCTGCTACTTCAAAGATCCTTACTTCAGGATCTTGTTCCCACAAAGGACTCAGTCCCGTGAAGACATCGTTTTTGAACATGTCTGATGAAAGATAGGCTTTAGCGTGATCGACACTGTCAAATCCGTGCAATACCTGCACATCTTCATCGCGTACGAGAAGTTCTTTGCTTACGGCGCCTTCGATCTGTTCAAGAAAAGGTCCGCGGTAGTCAAAGTAAACTTTGGCCGCCTGAGGACGTTTGTTCTTGGGGATCTTCATGGTGATTTCAAGATAAGCTTTGGTCATTTTTTGCTCCTGTAAACACGTTTCTTATGAACGAAACCAAGCTTAGTGGAAGCATCATGGTCTTTGAAGTGGTGTGCAAATTGAAAAGTTACTTATATTTTTCATAGTAACTTGTAAAAGCAAAGGACTGGCATCAGCATTAATCGCCTAGAGAAGTTGCTAAATTCAGGAAATAACGTGTATACCCGCAAATTGCAAAAAGACATACGTTGCCCGCTTGAGCACGGCTTGGAAATATTCGGAGGAAAGTGGAAAAGCAGGATCATCTGTGTGTTAGGGTCATGTCCTAATTCCAGATACAGCTTCATACGTGAACAGATGGGGAATATTACCGATGCCGTACTTTCCGCATCACTTAAAGAACTCATCAGTTTTCAAATCGTAAGCAGAATTTCTTACGATGAGATCCCGCCTCGGGTTGAATATACGCTTACTGATAAAGGCCGCTCGGTATTGCCAATTTTGCGTTCCATTTGTCATTGGTCAGGATTATTTTTTAAGCCCCAAACTGAAGGTGAACGCATGATCCAATGTCGCAAATGTGATTATGTTGAAGGAGAGACAAAATGACTGGTAACAACATTACCTACAGCTTTGATAAAAATTTTACGCAAAACGATGTGGAAGACCTTTTTCTCTCCGTAGGTTGGGTATCCGGTCGTTATCCCAAACGCTTGTACCGTGCGCTGATGAATTCATCTTTGGTAGTTACGGCTAAAGATGGAGAAAGACTGGTGGGATTGGTACGTTGTCTGTCTGACGATGTCATGCTTGCCTATGTTCATTATGTTTTGGTTGATCCTGAATATCAGGGAAAAGGGATCGCTTCCAAGTTGCTTAACATGGTAAAAGATCGTTATAAAGATCTTTTTTACCTTGAAGTCATGCCTGAAGATAAGAAAAACGCCTCTTTTTATGAAAGACACGGTTTTTCAGTTATGACCGGCGGCTGTGCCATGCAGACTGTCAATACGAATATTATTGACGCCTGAATTTTCAGGAGGACGAATGGAAAACTTTAAAAAAAATACGCCCGGCATACTGTTATGTCTGCTTATTGCCGTACCTGCTTACTGTTTGGGAAAGTTATTTCCTATAGTGGGAGGGCCGGTGATCGCCATGCTCGCAGGTATGCTCATTTGTTCTTTTTTTGAAGTGCACGGTGTGGCAGTAATCGGAGTTAAATATACCTCCAAAAAAATCTTGCAATATGCAGTTGTATTGTTAGGTTTCGGACTCGATTTGGGAGTAGTACTGAGCACGGGACGAGAATCTTTGCCAGTGATAACCGTGACGGTAAGTGCATCATTGGTTACGGCATTTATTATCTGCAAAATTTTTCATTTGCCCTCTAAAATTTGTACTTTGATCGGAGTTGGATCTTCTATTTGCGGAGGCTCTGCCATAGCTGCGGCAGCTCCTGTTATCAAGGCTGATGACGATGAAATTGCACAGGCGCTGTCCGTAGTATTTTTCTTCAATGTCGTAGCCGCCTTGATCTTTCCTTGGTTTGGCAGTTACCTCGGTATGCCTCATGATGCGCAGATTTTCGGTATATTTGCAGGTACTGCTGTAAACGATACATCGTCGGTCACAGCCGCAGCTTCAACCTGGGACAGTATGTGGGGACTGGGTTCTGAAACTTTGGATAAGGCCGTAACGGTAAAACTTACGAGAACATTGGTCATTATTCCCGTATGCATAGGTTTATCCTTTATTTTTGCAGGAAAACTAGGAGAGAAGGGCAACACGCATAAGGCAGAAAATTGGTCGTTGCGCCGTATTTGGAAGATGATTCCTTCTTTTATTCTGATGTTTATAACTGCATCGTTGATCACTACCGTAAGTATAAGAGTATTCGGCATACCGCAGACTTTATTTGGGTATTTTAAAGAAGTCAGCGTCTTTATGATCGTGATGGCCATGGCTGCCGTGGGATTAAACTGCAGTTTGATAAAACTTATAAAAACCGGAATAAAACCTATTTTTTTGGGATTTTGCTGCTGGTTTGCCATAACCTTTAGCTGTCTTTTTACCATAGGCATGCTTTAAAATTTTAAACATGGCGTGGAAATGCTTTTCTTGTTTTTTGATATCCGTAAAGGTAAAATACGACCTTGCTGTTCGTCGGTCGCAATTGAACGGCAATTTATAAACAAATATCATAGGAATAGCTATTATGTCTATCGAATTGAATGCTGTTATCCGTACTGACCTGGGGAAAGGTGCGAGCCGCCGCCTTCGTCGTGCAGAACAGGTTCCCGCTATCATCACCGGTGGTAAAGAGCCTGCAATTTCCATTACTGTGGATGCCAAGAAACTGATTTTGGCTGCTCTTAAAGAAGAGTTCTACAAAGAAGCAGTGATTAAGCTTGACGGTAAAGATATCAAAGTAAAGCCTGTTGAGATCCAGCGTCATCCTGTATCAGAGCAAATCATTCACGTGGACTTCCTCCGCGTCTAATCCTGCTTTTTTATATTGAAGCCGTCGTTGAGACGGCTTTTTTGTTGCTTGAAATTTTTTACTATTTTGGTGCATATGCAGACGGAAATGTTGAGAAAAACTAGCCTGATGGTACGACACTTGAACATAAAGTTTGCATTTTAATTCGCCATTGCATACCCTAAAGAAGAGTAGTTTTTTTAAGACGTTTTCATGGAAGAAAAAAATGGCTGACGAAGTCTGTTTGGGACATATGATAAGACGCCCTGTAGTGTCGTTAAATGATCAAGGTGCGTTTGTCGACGGAGGAAAATAC
>CALBLB010000157.1 GCA_937896115.1 uncultured Succinatimonas sp. | reverse complement strand
CTGGTTACTTCAGGACCAGGTGCTACTAATACAGTGACTGCCATCGCTACTGCTTATATGGATTCCGTGCCCATGGTAGTGATCACCGGACAGGTCGGTACTCCTCTTATAGGATCGGATGCTTTTCAGGAAGTGGATACCATAGGTATTACCCGTCCTATAGTAAAGCATTCGTATCTTTGTCAAAAAGCTTTGGATATCCCTAAGTATCTGCGTCAGGCTTTTTATCTGGCGTCTACCGGTCGCCCGGGCCCTGTGGTCGTCGATGTCCCCAAAGACTGTGTGCGACCTTCGGTGAAGTTTGAATACCCGGAGCCTGAGCCGGTGATCATGCCTTCTTACAATCCTGCCAAGTCAGGTCACCGCGGCCAGATCCGCCGGGCGGCAAAACTTTTGTCAGAAGCCAAAAGGCCGGTGCTGATGTTAGGAGGTGGTGCAGTATCCTCCGGCGCGTCAGAGCGTCTCTTACGCATTGCCAAGGCGTTCAGACTTCCGGTTACTGCCACCTTAATGGGACTTGGCGTATATCCGGGAACTGATCCTCAATTTTTAGGCATGCTCGGAATGCACGGTACCTATGAGGCCAATATGGCTATGGACAAAGCCGATTTGGTGTTGGCAGTAGGCGTGCGTTTTGACGATCGCGTAACCAACAACGTACAGAAATTCTGTCCTGCTGCCAAGATAGTGCATGTAGACGTAGATCCTGCTTCCATCTCGAAGACAGTGCCTGCCGATATTCCCATTGTAGGAGATGCCAATACCGTAATGGGGCAGTTCATTGAAGCCGTGCAGGAATTGCAACTTAAGTGTGATGAGCAGGCTATGGATGAATGGTGGAAGCAACTTGATAAATGGAAGGCGGTAAACTGCCTTGCTTATCAAAAAGATCCTAAGATGTTAAAACCTCAGGAGATCATTGAAGCCATCTACAGGGAAACTCAGGGGGATGCCATCGTAGTTACCGATGTAGGTCAGCATCAGATGTTTGCCGCTCAGTATTATAAGTTTGACAAACCAAGAAGTTTCTTAAGCTCAGGCGGGCTCGGTACCATGGGGTACGGTTTCCCGGCGGCAATAGGTGCCTGGGTAGGAGAGCGTAAGCGTCCTGTCTGCCTGATTACCGGCGACGGATCTTTTCAGATGAATATTCAGGAACTTTCAACATGCAAACAGTTCCATATCCCCATAAAGATCTTCATCTTGGATAACCATACTTTGGGTATGGTGCACCAATGGCAGATGATGTTCTATCGCGGACGCATCAGCTGGACGGATCTAAACGACAATCCTGAGTTCGTGGATGTGGCCAAAGCTTACGGTCATAGGGGAATAAAGGTAGAAGATCCTGCCGAACTTGAAAATGCGGTCAAGCAGGCTTTGAGCCTTAAAGATGATCTGGTGATAGTCGACATCAGATGCGATACCGAGGCTAAGGTTATGCCCATGCAGCAGATGGGCGGCAGTATGTCCGATATGTTTATGAGCGGAGAATGACACCATGAGACAGATAATTTCCATACTGCTTGAAAACGAAAGCGGAGCTTTGTCACGCGTTGTCGGTCTTTTTTCGCAACGCGGTTATAACATCGAAGACATTACCGCAGCTCCCACTGAAAATCGCAGTGTCACCAGGATCACTATCATTACCGAAAGTGACAAGGTGGAACTTGAGCAAATTACCAAGCAGTTGCACAAGCTGGTAAATGTCATTAAGGTTGCCTCTTTGGATGACGACAGCGACGGCGTGGTAGAGCGTGAGATCCTGTTTGTTAAAGTGCAGGCCGCAGGGCATACGGCACGTGCTGAGATCAAGAATTTGTGCGATATTTTCAGGGCAGAAATCGTCGACGTCACGCCTGAATTGTACATATTGCAGTATGTGAATACTTCAGCCGAGATTGACCGTTTTCTAAAGGCCGTCTCCGAGCAGTTTGAGGTGACCGAGACCGTACGCTCAGGCGTATGCGGCATCTTCCGCGGCGAGCATTCCTTGCACGTCTGATTGTTTATGGCAACCGTCTTAAAAATGTATGCGGTTGCTTTTTTTTACCGTTTTTGGGAAATTTGCGCTTTGAAAACCACCGATCTGTACGCAACCATACGCGATTTGAGCGACAAGAACGAATTCTTCGGGATCATCAAACTCATAGAAAAACAAAAGTCGCCTGATTACGGACTTACGCTTGAATACGTGCGTGCGTGCGTAAATGCTGCCAATACCGTACAAGATGGCTATGAGCTTATGGAGCGGGCCAATACGGGGCTTGATTCCTGGGCCAGCGAAGGCCGGGACGATCCTCAATGGCTGTTTTTAAAAGGTTATATACTTTTTAAGCAGGGCCTGATCCCGGAAGCTTTGATAAGATTTGAGCATGCTTTGCGCTTTGTTTCGGTAAATTCAGGTGATCTCATGGGTAAAGTCAATACCATGCTTGAGCTTTGCCGTACCCGTATGATTGAGAGCGAATTCCCGGGACTGGCACTGCGTGATCATCAAATTGTGAGCGAGCATATACGCGACAATTTCGGAGAGTATGTAAAACTAGCCTCAAGCTTTAACGTGGATATCTTACGTTGTCTTCCGCATGAAGGGCATGATTATCAATTGTTGGTAACCTGCGGACTGTCCGGTAAGCGGCTTAACGTGCCGCAAGGTTTTGATGCCGGAGCCAATTCAAGATTGGAACTTAGTCTGGCTCTTCCCAAAGATTATGATTTTTCAGGCGACAGGCTGCGCAACTGGGAAGTTTTCTTACTTATAAGTTTGATAGAGCATGTCATAAGTTCACAAAATTTCATCGGTTTTGGCTATTTTACGGCTCAGGATCAGCCTTTCTCTCCTGCGGCGGATTTTCGCGGAGCTATGTTTACCGCCATGGGTGCATATCCTGGGCAGGCTCAAAGCGCGGTGCTTGAAGACGGCAGCGTTACTCATTTTTTTCAGGTGATCCCGCTGCGTCCTGTGGAATGTATTTACCGCAGTTCCCACGGCGCTCTTGAGCTTCTGAATCTTTTTAGACAAAAAAATGCCGTACTAACTCCGTTTTTGTGCGATCGACCTGATTATGCATCGGGACTTTTGTCAAAATCACTGTAATTTGCGCGTTATACTTTTACCATCAAAATAAAATTTCAAATCAAGACTGCATTATGGAAAAAATGAACGGTGCCGCCCAATTGGTGCGGGCATTGGAAGAGTTGGGAGTTACCGAAATCTTCGGTTACCCGGGAGCCACCGTAGTCGATATTTACGATGAGCTTTTAAATTCTAAAAAAATTCACCACACGCTGGCACGGCATGAGCAAGGAGCCGTACATGAAGCCGACGGCTATGCCAGAGCCTCAGGAAAGACCGGCGTTGCCTTGGTGACTTCAGGTCCTGGGGCTACCAACACCGTAACTGCCATTGCCACTGCATATATGGATTCGGTGCCTTTGGTAGTGATCTCAGGACAGGTATCGACAAATCTCATCGGTACCGATGCCTTTCAGGAAGTCGACACCGTAGGCGTAACGCGCCCCGTGGTCAAATATTCATTTTTATGCAAACGTCCTGAGGATGTGGCGGTAAACATTCGCAAGGCATTTTACATAGCTTCAACCGGACGCAAGGGACC
>CALBLB010000156.1 GCA_937896115.1 uncultured Succinatimonas sp. | reverse complement strand
CTGTCATCAGGCGAGGGCATATCGTTAGGAACGGTAATGAGACAGTCATTGGTACTCTATGTAAGTCTCAGAACTTTAGTAGATGCCGCTACCGGCAGTGCTCTGGGCAGATTGATGTTAGCCGATCTTTGTGCATCGGCAGGCTATGCCTACGATCAAAATTCCAAAAAAGGCGTCAGCGTCTATATCGATGAAGCTTCGGAGCTTATGTGCGAGAGTTTGGTGCAACTGCTTAATAAATCCAGAGGAGCGGGGTTTTCCGTGACTTTGGCTACGCAGACCGTAGCCGATCTTACCGTGCGATCAGGCAGTAGCGCCGCATCCGAGCAGGTATTGGGCAATGCCAATACCATCATCAGTCTGCGAGTTATCGATAATGCCACGGCTAAAAAGCTGGTATCGTCCATGCCTACGACCAGAATAGCTGATCGCACTTCTTCGGCAGGATATGCAGAGCATGACGGAGCGGTAGGCTCAGGGCAGATCTCGCGCGGACTGCGATCACGCGAAGTGCCGCTTTTTCCTGCTGAATTATTGCCGCTTTTGCCTGATTTTGAGTATGTGGCGCGTTTTGCCGACGGCAGATGTGTAAAAGGCCGCCTGCCGCTGTTAAAGGACGGAAAATGATGAGAAGTTTTGCAACCTGCTTGTTTAAGATACTTTTTCTGGCGTTAAGCCTCACTCTCTTATCACAACTGCCTGAGGCAATGTCGGCAGAGCGTTTGTCGCGGCTTGAAATACAGGCATTACAAGCCACTCTTGGATCCAATTTTTATGATCACGCTTCAAAGGCGCTTGAGCTTTGTCCTCAGGAATTGCAGCGCACCCTGGATTTTTTAGGAATAGGTTTTACGTTTAAACTTACCTTATTGAGGATCATGACGCCGGTTTTGGCGCTTAAATGGCAGATGTTGCTGTTGTTTTTATTAAGTTTGGTTTCCTGGCGTTATTTTCGGGCAGTGAGAATTTGGCAGTTTCACGACACGGTCAGACTGAAATTTTGGGTTACGCACCTTACCAAACTGTTGCTTTTTCTACTGTCTATGATGGCGGTACAAAGAGCCGCAGTAGTATGTGAATATGTGACGGTTGTTGAACTGATGCTTT
>CALBLB010000155.1 GCA_937896115.1 uncultured Succinatimonas sp. | reverse complement strand
GACCAGGTATGGTCAGAGGAATGCGTTCTAGCAATCTGAAATCGCTAGGACGTTGTCTGATATCGTCAATTCTTTCTAACGGAAACCTGTCCTGTGCCATACCTCACTCCTTACTTAAGCTTTGCTTTTCGTTTTCAAGCTCCATATCCGTTGCCTCAAGCGTCAGCAAACTGCCGGTCAGCACCTTTACGTCTTTATAACCGCAGCTTTTTAAGATCCTGGCGCATATATAGGCAGTTTGACCAACAAGACAACTTATGATCACCGTTTTATCTTCAGGGATCTTGTCAAGTTCATTCCTTATTTTTGCAGCGGGAATATTAATAAAGCCCTGCGGATGACCTTTTGCAAAAGCAGTTGACGGTCTTACGTCGATTTTAAATGCGTCTTTATATTCGGACAACTGCTCAAATCCTATGACATCAAGCAAACCGTTCATTACGTTTTCTGCAACGGCGCCTATCATACAGGCAGGATCTCTTACCGCAGAAAAAGGCGGAGCATATGCTTGAGAACGTTGAGATAAATCATATACATTGCCATGCATCCCTATGAGAGTTGAAACTGCTTCGATAAGCTTATCAACTCCGGGAGCGTCACCTGCGGCTTGTATACCGTATATTTTCCCGCTTTTTTTAGAAAAACAAAGCTTTGCATGTATTCTGGAAGCTTCTGGATAGAACGAAGCGTGATTGAAACTGTGAGTACAGACGTAAGTAGCATTAGGATCTGCTTTCAGACTTTGTTCATAGCTTAATCCGCAGGATCCCAATGCAGTATCGAAAATCTTGACGATAAAAGTTCCGCAATCAGGTTTACAAGGCAATAAATTGGAATTAGTAAGTTTTGAGCATAAGGCTCGCACTTGCTTTGAAATAGGCGTTGCCAGTCCGCTTGGTCTTAATTGACCGTTTACCGCGTCACGCACTAAAGCCGCATCCCCTGCAACGAAAATATCTTGATCACTGCTTTGCATGTACTCATCGGTGATGAGATAACCTCTTGCATTGGCCTTAAGCCCCGCTGCAACAGCAAACTCGGTATTGGGTACAGTTCCTGCACCCCAAATCATAAAGTCGGTTTTTTCACAGCTTCCGTCATCAAACGTTACCTTCAAACCGTCTGTTTCTTCTTCAACATTCGTTACTTTACAATTGCATTTAACTTGTACGGCATGATCCTGCAATGCTTTTGATGCATAGTGTGAAATTTCACAGTCCATTTTCGGCAACACCGTCGTCGTAGCTTCGCACATCAAAACTTTTAATCCTTGACTGCGCAAAGCTTCGGTGCATTCAAGTCCTATGGGACCTGCTCCGACGATTACAGCTTTTCTTGCCCCGCTGTCGACATAAGATCTGACGAGATCGGCATCGGGTACGGTTTTTAAAGCCATGACCCTTTTGCAGGCAAATTTTCTAGGAATATCGCATCTTGAGCCGGTAGCAATGATCAGTTTGTCATATTTTATCTGCTTTTCTGTTCCGTCCTGGCCTCTTACCAAGACCTTATGTGCATCGGTATCTATTGATAAGGCTTCAGTATTGAGCAGAAGTTTTAATCGATAAAGTGTTTCAAGATATTCTGCCGATACGGCAAATAAAGACTCGCGGGACGATAATTCTCCGCCTACAAAAAAAGGGAGGGCGCAGTTGGCAAAAGAAGGATATGCTCCCTTCTCTATTACCGTGATCTCGATTTTCTCATCAAGTCTTCTTAAGCGTGCGGCCGTCGCAGCACCGGCCGCCACACCGCCTATGATCACTACCTGCATACAAACCTCAAAAATATATGTTTTGTTTATCGCTATTTTTCTGCCAAAAGTCATACAACCGGTATTAAAAAGTCTATTTAACTCATGGCAACTGAAAAAACGGATTAAGTTAAATCTTGATGATCACTTCATCCGCATTCAAGCGGCTTTTAGGACGTTTATCCAAAGTATTGGAATCTTTTTCTGAACGATATCCCATGAGGATAAGAGAAGTTGCTTGAAACCCCTGCTCAGCAAGCTTCATGATTTCGTTGACTTTGCTAAAATCGGCGCCTTCTATAGCAGTTGTATCGATTCCTTCTGCGGCACAAGCATATAAAACAGTCGCCATAGCAATATAGGTCTGGCGAGCCGTCCAGTTAAAAATACCGTCAGTTTCTCTGTGCTGTTGTGCAAAATTTAAACATCCTTTGGCTGTTGCTTCGATCTTGTCTTTGCCAAAGCGTCCGTCTTCATATTGTTTGGTAGCTACCTTCAACGTCCATTCATAGTCAATATCAGTTTTGGCACACAGTACCAACACCTTATCACAGGTATCAAAACGCTGAACGTTGAAGTCAGGAATGGCAGGACGCAATTGTGATTTACTTTGTTTATCAAGAAGATAAAATTTCCACCCCTGCATATTAACGGAGCTTGGGGTAAGACGCAGACATTCTAAGATGCGTTCAAGTTTGTCATCAGGTATACGTTTTTCAGGATCGTAATATTTAGTGGTATAGCGCTTGCGCATGAGTTCGAGAAAATCCATTTCAGTTTCATCCCTCTGTTGATGAATAGCTTCTTTTACAAGTATAGCGCATAGCATTAAGAGCTTTTTGAACAAAGGGCAGCTGGAGTAAAATTAGCGAAAACATTCTCACCTGCATAGATGCGTGGGATCACGGTAGAACTCAAATCTACAGCGAGGATCTTTTACCGACTGCCGATACGCTCCACATGATTTGTTTCCAAACAAATGTGGTATAGCATTTGAGGAATAGGAGACAGCACCTTATATCCGCAGGCTAAACGCTTGGGAGTACGGCGCCGTTTGGGTAAATTTAGCTCTTGAAATGAAGTGACTGTTTAAGGAGGTCATTTTGTCAAATAACAGACGTGTTTCTGAAGCAGCAGATCAGGCTCTGTCCGATTTAGCGGATAATCGTAGCAAACGGATCCGTACAGCGGCTTTTTATCTGGGCGGATTAATACTGGGAGCTCTGCTGGGGTTGCTCGGGATCCCTGCTTTAAATGAACTGATGGGATTTATCGCCACTGTATTTACGAGACTATTCAGTCTTGTTGCAGTTCCTGTAATTGCTCTTTCCCTTATAACCACGTTGGCAAGATTAAACCACGGTTCAAACGGCGGTTCGATTTTTTTGCATACCCTGTTCTATACCCTGTTGACCACCGTGCTGGCGGCTGCTTTGGCAGGTGTTCTGTTTTTGGTTATAGCTCCTGAAAATATTCCCGTCGGAACTACCGTTCAAGGTTTTGATGCCTCAAGTATTGGCGGAGGAGAGACGTACTACAGTCATATTCTGAATGTGATCCCCAACAATATCATTCAACCCTTTGTTGCAGGTAACGTTCTGTCGGTGCTGATCATCGCCGCAGCTTTAGGTCTGGGCCTTGCCGCCATGCCGCACTCTGATGGACGTACTGCAGTAGTCAAGCTGTTTTTAGGATTGCAGGATCTGCTGTTCGTTCTCATCCATTGGCTCATTCTCGCTTTGCCCTTGGGTATCATTGCCTTTACCTCACAGTTGGTCACTCAACTTGAGGCGGGCGTGATCTTAGGAGGTATAGCCCAATACTTTGGGGTGGTCTTAAGTGCCAACTTCGTGCAAATGCTGGTGATCCTGCCGATTATTTTGATTTTAAGAGGACTTAATCCGTTAAAAATTGCTCGCGGCATGGCTCCTGCCCTCATGGTCGCGCTGTTGCCTGTAACTATGGCTTCGGCAGAAGACAATTTACATGTAGATCACCGTATTTCCCGCTTTGTACTGCCGATTTGTACAACTATCAACATGAACGGTTGTGCCGCATTCATTTTGGTTACTTCGCTTTACCTCATGCAAAATACGGGACTTGATGTCGGTATTTCAACCGTGATCACCTGGATCTTTATTGCCACTATTGCAGCAGTAGGTAACGCCGGCGTGCCGATGGGCTGTTTCTTCCTTACCATTTCTCTTATGTCATCGATGCATGTACCTGTAGAGTTTATGGGAGTGATCCTGCCTGTATACGCAGTAATAGATATGATAGAGACCTGCCTTAACGTATGGTCTGATTCCTGCGTTTGCAATATTGTAAATAAGGAAATGCAAAGCAAACTGCCTAAGGAAGCTTAAGCAAAAATATATTTATAAAAAAGCATGCTGGAAGGCATGCTTTTTTCTTGCCAAGAACATGATAAATGTTTTATATTACATTACATAAAATAGTTTTTTTCTATTAAATATTCGGAGTATCAGCATGGCACACCTTCACCCTCCCTTCAGAGCCGATCACGTGGGTTCTTTTTTACGTCCCGCAACTTTAAGTTCTGCCAGAAACCTCTTTAAGAAATCTGTCATAAATTACCAAGAACTGGAAAAAGTTGAAGACGAAGAAATTACTAAACTAATTGTCAAAGAAAAGGCTTGCGGTCTTAAGGCCGTAACCGACGGCGAGTTCCGTCGTGATTTTTGGCATTTGGATTTTTTAGTAGGTCTTGAGGGAGTGGAGAAAGTAGAAGCCAAAGCCTGGTCTACCAAATTTCACGGCAGTCAGCCCAAGGCAGAAACAGCCAGGATCACAGGAAAAGTTGCTTTTTCCAAAGAGCATCCTTTTTTAAAACATTTTAGAAAATTAAAAGCAATCGCCGGCGAAAACTTGGTGAAATTTACCGTACCTTCGCCGTCAATGCTTTATCAGATCTGCGTAGTACGCACCAATGATTATGCTCCAATCGATCTGTATAAAAACAATGATGAACAGCTTTTTGCCGATATAACCAAAGCCTGGACTGATTGTATGTTGGCTTTGTATGATGAGGGATGTCGCTATTTACAGTTTGACGATACTTCTTGGGGAGAGTTTTGTTCAAAAGAAAAAACTGAGCAATACTCTTCATACGGTCATGATTTAAAAGCCGTTGCCCAACACTACGTTGATGTGCTTAATGCCATCATTGCCAAAAAACCTGCCGATCTTACGATTTCTATGCATATATGCCGCGGCAATTTCCGCTCCACCTGGTTTTCATCAGGCGGCTATGAACCTGTGGCGGAACTGCTTTTTGGCCATTGCAATGTCGATGCCTTCTTCCTTGAGTATGACTCAGAGCGCGCCGGAGACTTCAAACCGTTGCGCTATATTAAAGATCAGACTGTGGTTTTGGGGCTTATCACCTCAAAATTCCCGGAGCTTGAAAATAAAGAAGCGGTTAAAGCCAGAATTTTAGAAGCCGCGCAATATGTACCCTTGGAAAGATTATGTTTGTCCACACAATGCGGCTTTAGTTCCACCGTTGAAGGCAATATACTCACAGAAGATGAGCAATGGGCCAAGCTAAGATTAGTTGTCGAGATCGCCAAAGAAGTATGGCAGGATGCTTAAACAGCATTTGTAGCTAAATTTTAAGGAGTGGCGTGATCCTAAGTAAACATGGGATCACGCCATAGATTTTTATGCTTGATTTAAAGCCGGTGTTTTGGCAAGAGGATCTGGCCCAAAACGGTTGAGCCCGGCAGTTCCCGGCATGATCATCATGATCCAGAATACCAAGATTGAAATGCCCCCTAACCCCAAAATTACACCGCCTGCAACGGTAAGCAGATTAGAGACGACGGCCAATCCTACGGGTA
>CALBLB010000154.1 GCA_937896115.1 uncultured Succinatimonas sp. | reverse complement strand
AAGCGGCGGGGACGGGAGAGAAAATAGTAATTGCTGTCCCTTGCCAGAGCACAGAGCATTTCGGTCTTGTCTGCGTAGATCTTGTGTTGAGCTCTTAACTCGCTAAAGTTGCTGTTGCCTGCAGGCAGAAAGACGGGATCGGCTTTGCCGTTAAAGTTTAAAAACATATGCTCTCCTGTTGCCCGTCTTTATACTGCCGTGAATCTTGCCGTAACTTTATCAAATATTTCCTTTTTTCCTAGAACATCAACTCCGTTACAATGTAAGACCTAACGAGGTGAAATATGAATGCTCTTCCTGTCAAAGTATATCTTACGGCGGCGGTAAAAGCCGTGGAATCGGCATATGCTGCAAATCACGGCGGTGATTGCTATGCATTGATGGAACGTGCCGGGGCAGCCTTGGTGCGTATTGCAGAAACAGTCAAAAGCGATACTTCGGAGATTTGGATATTTTGCGGCCGCGGAAATAACGGCGGCGACGGATATGTCGCAGGATCATTGCTTTTAGAGCGCGGGGCACGAATAAGGCTTTTTGCCGTGGGCAAACCTCATGAAGAAAGCGAAGCGGCAAGAGCCTGCAGAAACTTTCTAAGCCGCGGCGGCAAGATTGAAACTATGTTGCCGTCGCTTGAGGAAGGGCGTCCCGGGATCATCATCGATGCTTTGTTGGGAACGGGAATTTCCAGCGAGCCGCACTTTCCCGTAAGCGATTGGATTTCATTTATCAACAAAGTGCGAGCCAAGGTGATTGCAGTTGACTGCCCCTCCGGCATGAATGCCGATACCGGTGCGGTTTTGGGTAATTGCGTAAATGCAGATTACACCGTGTGCATGCTGGCTTTAAAACCGGGGCTGTTTACCTCAGATGCCGTAGATTACACAGGAAAAATAGTCTATGACGCCTTAGGATGCGATCTTGATGATTATAAGGATGAGCTGGCCGCTTTTGAAAAGATCCCGCTTACACGTTCATCCTACGAGGACATCATTCCGCAATTACCGCAAAGATTTAAGTCATGCAATAAAGGCGATAACGGCAGGGTGCTGATCATTGCCGGATCCCGCGGCATGGGTGGCGCGGCGATCCTGGCAGGTTGCGGTGCGTTGCGTGCGGGAGCCGGATTGGTAAAGATTGCCACCGATCCTTTTAACGTGCCGGCAATCAACAGCGTGCATCCTGAACTTATGACGGTGGATTTTAATGATGACGAAGCGGTAAAGGCGGCTTTGCAATGGTGTGATACGGTTGCCGTGGGTCCCGGACTTTCAAAAAGCCGTAGAGCCAGGGAATTATTGGACTTGGTTTTTGACAGCGGAGTTGACTGCATAGCCGATGCCGATGCGTTGTCGCTTATGAGTGTGCAGGAGCCTTTGCCTCAGGAAAACCGCATCATTACTCCGCATCCTGGGGAAGCCGGGCGTTTGCTAGGATGTGATGCCGAGTCGGTCAATGCCGATCGCTTTATGGCAGCAAGCAAGTTACAACAACGTTACGGCGGGGTAGTGCTTTTAAAGGGAGCCGGCAGCATAGTATGCGATCGTCATCGCATGACGGTTATCGATTCAGGCTCTCCTGCATTGGCTGTAGGCGGCTCTGGAGATATGCTTACCGGCATCATCGCAGCTTTGGCCGCAGGCGGCTTGTCGTTAAGACAGGCTGCGTTGATAGGTGCCTGTATTCACGGTAAAGCAGGTGAGATGGCAGAAGAGGAATACGGATCGGCCGGTACTTTGCCGTCTGATCTTGAAGATTATGTAAGGAGACTGGTAAATGGCAGAGTGCACAATTGAGCTGGAAGGTGAAGGGGAAACCGAGAAATTTGGTGCTCTTTTGGGACAAGAGATGGCGGCGCTGGCTATTAAACGTCAGAGCGCTTTGTGCATATATCTTGAGGGGGATTTGGGAGCCGGCAAGACTACTTTTACGCGCGGAGTGTTGCGCGGGCTGGGGTTCTCAGGCAACGTTAAGTCCCCTACCTATACTCTGGTCGAGACATATAACCTAAATAACATCAATATCTTTCACTTTGATCTTTACAGGTTGTTGGATCCTGAAGAAATTGAGTATATGGGCATACGCGACTTTTTTGCGCAAACGGCATTATGCCTTATAGAGTGGCCGCAAAAAGCGCAGGGACATCTGCCCGAAGCTGATGTCAGCATCGAATTTATTTACGGTAAGGACAGCAGGACGGTTGTGATAAA
>CALBLB010000153.1 GCA_937896115.1 uncultured Succinatimonas sp. | reverse complement strand
TTCTTAGCCCGAAATTATGAGGAAGGTTACGGGATAAAAGCTTTGGCTGTAACCATGATCTCGATGATCGGAGTCAGCATAGGACTTGGTGCTTTTGTCATGCTGGTTAATGCTCGTTTTGACGATGCGGTAAAGGCAGTTGAGCATTCGGCACTTGACAGTTACGCACAAAATACTCAACAGGTGCTAAGTGATCCTGCTTTAACTTTGCAATATCGACAGGATTTGCTGAAAGTAAAACTTTTGCCCAAAAGTTTAAAGGAGCAGGTGCATCTTTTAGGACCTGACGATTTGGCTTTAAAAGATGCGCCCAAGCTTGTAAGGGTTAAAGGACAGAAAAAACGCTTGTCAGAGAATGTCAGCCGGGTACGTTTTGTTTCCGTAAAACAAGACGCCGCTTTAAGATAAAACGGCGCTTGAGCATTTTTAATAGCGATCGCGTCTTTGACGGCGGGGGCGAGGCAAAAGCATAAAGAATATGCCGACTAACGCACCACCTAAAGCAATCAGTGCTCCCTGAACCCACCAGCGCATCTGCATATCCAGTTCGCGACTTTCCGGAGAGGTGTTTTGTTCAGAAAGCTTTGAGCTGATATTACCGATTTCACTGTCTTTTGAGGATAAGACTTGGTGGAGCTTCTCATTTTCCTGTTTTAAACCGGTAATTTCTGCTTTTAACTGTTCAAGCTCGCGACCTGAGTCTGCTGACTGCAGTTCTTTTAACTGAGCTTTGGTGTTTTCAAGCTCCTGTTTTAATGAGGCCAATTGGTTGACGGCTGCAGGTTTGGCCTGCAGATCTGTTGCTCTCATCCATAAGGTGTCACCGTTGCTTTGGATCTGGGCAAAGCGTTTGTCGCGACTGTAGCCTAAGAAAGTAACCTGATCACCTGGGTGCAAGACTCCGGTAGTACGGTAATTGCTTCCGGGACCTGAACGTAACAATGCGTTGACATTGTCTGAAACATAGACTTCAAGTCCTGAGTAAAAACCGTTTTCATCAGGTTGCAAAGTTGCTTGAGTGTTTTCCGATGACGGTTGAGCAGGATTTTGCACAGACGGTTCTTCGGCTGAGGCATAGTTGCAAACCATCAAGGAGCTGACGCATAACCAGGCTACCGTACCGAAAACGGTGTTTTTCATGTATGACATAAGACAAACTTTTTTAGAATGAAGATCACATAATACCAAAAGAGTACTTAGTGAAAATACAAATATCATCGAATTTTCAACGACGATTTTAGCACAGCGCAAACATTCAACTTAAAATACTGCAGTAATTAAGCCTTTATAAAAACTTGGTCGATGAGCGTGCATTTAACGTGGATTTCACTTTTTAAAAGTATGATGACTAAGGTTAATTTAATGACTTGCCTGCGTTAAGATGACATTGACTAAAATCAGCCTTTAAACAGGGGGCATGCTTATGAAAGTTCAGTAGCCTCTTTTAAGCTGATTTGAGTCTGATCCTTACGTTGCTTGCTTACTCTTGATTATTTGTAGTTAGAGTTCCGAAATTTAGGAGATTGCTATGTTTTGGCAAAGCCTTTTGGTAAAACAAGGACACTTTGGTGGTTATATGAAGGAAATGAACCAAAAGGATCAACCTTCGTCAGAGAGTGCTGATGATTCTCCTGAATCAGGAGATCTTAAACACGGCGACTTTTCAGGCGGAAAAAACCGTGAAATAGAGATCAAATTCGGGGTGTTGGGACGTCCTGAAAACCTCATGGAATTATTTGAAAGTGCGGGCGGAAAAGTTTCTGCACCTCAGGTTGACGATCTTGAAAACGTATATTTTGACACTCCCGATCAGGAACTCTTTAAGATAGGTGCCGGTTTGCGCATACGTCACGGTAAAGAGCTTTCCGAGCAAACCATGAAATTGCGCGGACGCAATTTAGGTGGAATTCACAGCCGCAGGGAATTTAACATTCCCGTTCCGCGCAAACTCAAAGTTCCGGAACTTGGGCGTTTTCCCAAGGAAGTTTTTCCTGATGATTTCAACACGGAAGAAGTGCAGGGCAAACTGCAGAAAGCCTGTACCATCAAATTCCGTCGTGAATCTTTTGATTTTGAGATCATGGATTGCCTTTTTGAGGTTGCCTACGATCACGGCTCCATAGAACTTGCCAACGGCGGAGCTTATCCTATCAACGAGCTTGAAATAGAATTGAAAGGCTCCGATCTTCCCGAAGCTTCGGTGATGTTGGTGTACAACGCCCTGGTAACCATCTTTGCCGAGCAGGGAGTTCCTTTGGTACTTGAACCTTTCTCCAAGATGCACCGTGCCACCGTCCTTATAAAAGGCGAGCGTAACAATGTGCGTTTTAGCAATCAAAGCACTGATCTCGGCGCTTATATCAGAAGTCTGGTGGGGACTTTTGAAAATCTCTACGGTTTGTTCCTTCTAAAACACGATCCTTTGGTATTTTCCTATCAGAATGCGACGTTGCGAACCCTTTGCCGTGCTTTAAAAACCCTGCTTAAACAGGGAAGGGCAGCTTTTTATCAGGATGCGCGCGAGCCTGTGGATTACAAGTCCGATTTGAAAGTCATGATCAAGACTTTGAAACATTATGAAAAGCGTTGTCGCAGTTTTGAAAAGAAGATCTCAAAGAGCGCTTTGGTTTTGGATGAGTTCGCGTTAAGTGAAATCGTGGATAAATTAAGACGTATTGAAAATCGCAACCGTCTTTTTGTGATCCCGCTTAAGCTTCGCGTATTGCTGTCCATGCTGGTGGATTGATTTTAGCCTCTCTGCCCGTGATCTTTAAGCTAATACGGGCAGAAACTCACAAAAAACAAAACGTTAAAGCGTTACAATCGATACATGACTGTTTGACGGCACAGGCCGCCTTCGGAGAGATCATGTTCTCGATTAATCCTAATCCCAAACATCTTTATCCTTTGACACCCGAGCTTGCAGCAGATGCAGAGCGCGAATTCTCAAGATTAAAAAGCCGCTTCGGCGATGAAAAGTTTGCTTTATTCGCAGCCCGCCCTGAATTTAAAAGTGTTTTGGCTTTGTCTGATTTTATTGCCGATACGCTGTATGCATACCCTGATGAATGTGTAAAACTGTTAAAAGCAGGAGCTCTGGATTTTCCTCTGTATGCTCTGCCCGGGAGCATTCCCAGTAAAAACGAGCGTCCTTCAGAAGATCCCGAAGATCTCATTGCCAAAGATGTAACCGACTTTTTAAAAGCCGATCTTCATGAAAACGATCTTAAAAAGAAGCTCAGGATCTTAAGACGTACGCGTCTTGCCATGCTTGCCTGGCGGGATCTTACCGGCATGGCCCCGCTTGACGAGGTTTTCAGAGCTTTAACCTCGTACGCAGAGCAGATCGTTTTAAGAACGCTGGCGCTCGTGCGCTCTTCTTTTAAAATTTCTTTGGGAGATGCCCTTGAGGATAACGGAGATCCCGTAAG
>CALBLB010000152.1 GCA_937896115.1 uncultured Succinatimonas sp. | reverse complement strand
TACGGATAATTATTGGGATGAGGCTTTGGAAATTGTTCAGGCGGTTATGCATCTGCAACCTCCTTGCGACGATTCTACTTTGACCTCAAGACTTACCCATGAAGAAAGAGTTCTGATTGCCAAGATAGCCCGTCTGCGGATCATTGAGCGTATTCCCACTCCTTACCTGACTCATCGCGCATTCTTCTGCGGCCGTGAATTTTATGTAGACAGTCGTGTGATCGTACCGCGTTCCCCGATAGGAGAGCTGATAGAAAACGGTTTTGATCCCTATTTAGACAGAGAACCGCAACGCATTTTGGATATGTGTACCGGATCTGGATGTATTGCCATTGCCATGGCTTTGCATTTTGACGGAGAGGCTGAAGTCGACGCTGTCGATATAGATCCCGAGGCTTTGGAAGTCTGTAATATCAATATAGGCGCCTATGATCTCGAAAATGTCGTAACTCCCATAAAAAGTGATCTTTTCAATGACTTACCCAAAGGCGATAAATACGATTTGATTGTAGCCAATCCGCCTTATGTTGATCGTTATGATCTTGACAATATGCCTCAGGAGTATCGCTCAGAACCTGATGCCGCTTTGGGATCAGGTGATGACGGCTTAGATTGTGCAAGACGTATATTGGCAGATGCTGCCGACTTCCTAAAAGACGACGGTATCTTAGTCATGGAGGTAGGAAATTCTGAAGAACACCTGGTTGACGCTTTTCCTATGGTTCCGTTCCATTTTGTTGATCTTAAAAAGGGCGGGAGCGGTGTTTTTGTTCTCTCTAAGGAACAATTGCAGGCTTACCATCAGCTTTTTGCCGATTCGGTAAAACGTAATGAGCATGTGAACGGTGAAAACTGATGTCAGGAAATACATTCGGCAGAAATTTTTGTGTCACTACCTGCGGTGAAAGTCATGGCTTGGCTTTGGCAGCCATAATCGACGGTTGTCCTCCAAATATCCCGTTGTGTGAGGAAGATTTGCAAAAAGATCTCGATCGCAGACGTCCGGGATCTTCGCGTTATGCCACTCCGCGCAATGAGGCGGATAAAGTTAAGATCATCTCAGGAGTTTTTGAAGGCAAAACCACCGGCACTCCCATAGGACTGCTTATAGAGAATACTTCACAGCGTTCTAAGGATTACAGTGCCATCAAGGATGTTTTTCGCCCGGGACATGCCGATTACACCTATCTTGCCAAATACGGGATACGCGATTATCGCGGAGGCGGCAGGGCATCTGCACGGGAGACTGCTATGCGCGTGGCAGCAGGTGCCGTTGCTAAAAAGGTTTTGAATATACGTTATGGAATAGAGATCCGTGGAGCTGTCAGTGCCATAGGGGAGATCTCATCGCCAGTACACGATTGTTTCAAAGCCTACGATAATGAATTTAACTTTATTGACGAAAGTCGGTTAGACGAACTCAAGGCTTTATTTAAAGAGCTGGCCGTTGCCGGAGATTCAGTAGGAGCTGTAGTTGAAGTTCAGGCACGCGGGGTTCCGGCAGGATGGGGAAGTCCGGTGTTTGACAGGTTGGATGCGCAAATAGCATACGCCATGATGGGAATAAACGCCGTCAAAGGTGTAGAGATAGGAGACGGTTTTGCCCTGGCATCCATGCGCGGAAGTAAAGCGCGCGATGAGATCGTGCGGGATGGTTTTTTGTCAAACCACTCAGGCGGGATTTTGGGAGGAATTTCTTCTGGACAGAAGATCTGTGTGCGCATGGCGTTAAAGCCTACCTCAAGCATTCTGGTGCCGGGACGCAGTCTTAACCGATTTGGTGAGGAGGTAAGCGTCGTAACTCACGGACGGCATGATCCTTGCGTGGGAATAAGAGCTGTACCCATTGCCGAAGCTATGTTGGCTTTGTGTCTTGTAGATGCAGCCATGCAACAAAGCGCGCAATGTTCAAACCAAGAAGAGTCGTCTTTGCCGGTGATCCCTGCCGGAATTGATTGAGAACGCTTAGAAGAGGCGGGAGAGTAACCAAGGCTCTACCACTTTTTCTTATCACCGAAGATCTCGTCCATATCTTTTTTATCTTCGGCAAGTCTGCCGGCATCTGCTTGCATATCGAGCAAATGCCGGTTTTTTTCAGCATCAAGTCCTCTTTGCAACTGATTTAAAAGATCGGCTTTCTCGTTTATCCAGTCATCTTTTATGTTGGAATTTTGAATGACTTCAAGTCCTTTTTGCACGAGTAATCTGCAAGATCCGGTCTGTTTGAGTTTTTTAAGTTCAAGAATACGCTGGACCAGGTTTGAAATATTAACCTTTAAGACTAAAAGATAAAGTCTGCGATCTTCTACCTGAATGTCAGCAGTACTCACGTCTACTCCCTGACGCATCTCGTTACGCAAGATAGTACGAAGTCTTCTGATGGTTCTGAGCTGACCCAAAGCTACGGCATCATTTTCTGGCGGTCTGAAGGCAAGATCATCGCGGTGACTGTCTTTGATTTCAGCCATCATTTTTTTTTCAGAAGCAATGCGCTCGTTGATATTCTTTATTTCAGATGACGAGCCGTTGTTTACTTCGGCCATTTTATTAAGACATCTTAAAATACGGCTGTGCAGAACCAGAAGTAATGTTCTGGACATGGCTATTTGATTTGGATTTAGTAACAGATCTTCGGTGTCGGCAATGATGTTTTTAGCATGGTTGGTAAGAGTCTTAAGATCCTGATCGCGTCTTGTAGTGTAGTCGCTGATCATATTAACCACGATCAGAGCAAAGGTCGCAAGAACGATAAACATTACAGCAAGAGTGATCAGCATAACGGGCTCTTTTTACACTTAAAATTTGTCAAATTAAAACGTACGAGTCAACGTATTCAATTTTACACATATTAGATCTTGTATGAGGATTTTGTCTGCATTTGCAATGTAATTTTGCAAGAGTGATCTGAGATTTAATCCCCATTAGTGGTTCTGGGAAAATAATCTGAGGATTTTTTTAGATAAGCGGTTTTTTTACCAAGTACGATTGAACTGTACCATATTAACCGCATTTTGTTTTCTCCAAATGTTATACTTTATCTGTTTGAAGACCGTATAAATGCTGATTGCAATTTGCATTGGCAGGAAGCTGTACAAGGGTAAAAATCAGATCTGATGGTAGATCTGTTTCTGTACAGACCAAGTCTTCAAAACTTAAGCCTGGCAAAGACCTGCAAAAAGTTAGGAAAAGCATTACATGACTACATTAATTAAGACTAAGGATTTCATCCAATCTGTAGAGGATGCAATCCAGTTTATTTCTTATTATCACCCTCAGGATTTCCTGAAGGCCATGAAGCATGCCTATGATATAGAGCAGAATCCGGCTGCTAAAAACGCCATTGCTCAAATTCTCGTTAATTCAAAAATGTGTGCCATCGGGCATCGTCCCCTTTGTCAGGATACCGGAGCTGTAACCTGCTTTGTCAAGATCGGCATGGATGTACGGTTTGAAGGCGATATGACCATCCAGGAAATGGTGGATGAAGGAACTCGCCGTGCATATTGTTCAAAAACCAATCCTCTGCGCAAGTCCATCCTCACTGATCCTATAGGTAAACGTATAAACACTAAGGATAATACTCCTACGGTTGTGCATATTGAGATGGTTCACGGTAATACCGTTGAAGTGGCAATTGCCTCCAAAGGCGGCGGATCAGAGAACAAAACTCATATGAAGATGCTCAATCCGTCAGATTCAGTGGTTGACTACATTTTAAGTGAAATCCCTCACATGGGTGCCGGCTGGTGCCCTCCGGGAATTTTAGGAGTAGGTATCGGCGGTACTCCTGAGAAGTCCGCAATTTTGGCTAAAGAAGCTTTAAACGATCCTATCGATATTCAGGAATTAATCGCACGCGGTCCGGTTACTGCCGAAGAAAAACTGCGCGTTGAGCTTTACGATAAGATCAACCGTCTGGGAATAGGTGCACAGGGATTGGGTGGTTTGACCACCGTATTGGACGTTAAAGTTAAAACTTATCCGTGCCACGCTGTTTCCAAAGCAACCACCATTATCCCTAACTGTGCCGCTACCCGTCACATTGACTTTGTTCTGGACGGCTCTGGTCCTGCTGAGTTTGTTCCTCCTTCAATCGACAGCTATCCTGATATTCAGATTGGCGGCAACAATGCTGATGTTAAACGCGTCAACCTTGATACTATTACCAAAGAAGAGATGGCTACGTGGAAGATGGGTGAGACTTTGCTTTTGTCAGGCACTATTCTTACCGGACGTGATGCCGCTCATAAACGTATTTGCGATCTGATTAAAGAAGGCAAGCCTTTGCCTGAAGGAGTGGATTTCCACAAGAAATTCATTTACTACGTAGGCCCTGTTCCTGCTGTAGGTGATGAGGTGGTCGGTCCTGCAGGTCCTACTACTTCAACACGCATGGATAAGTTTGTTGAAACCATGTTATCAAAAACCGGTCTGTACGGAATGATCGGTAAGTCGGAGCGCGGTCCTGAGGCTATTGCTTCTATTAAGAAGCACAAGGCCGTGTATCTCATGGCTACCGGCGGAGCTGCTTATTTGGTTTCCAAGGCAATCAAGGCTGCCAAGGTTTTGGCTTTTGAAGATCTCGGAATGGAAGCCATTCGTGAGTATAAGATAGTCGATATGCCTGTTACCGTGGCAGTGGATGCAGAAGGTAACAGCATTCACCATATCGGTCCTCAGATCTGGTCTCAGAAGATCAAAGAGATCAATTTTAAATATATTTAAGCTTTTTAATTAGCAAAAGAGCCCCTCCTTAGTGAGGGGTTTTTTATGCTTAAAGCGTGTGTGTCGCAGGTTTAGCTGGTAATGAGAGCTACGCAATGAAAGGTCAGGCGATCTTGAAAAAATGCAGATCTGATCATGCCTGCGTCTGTTAACGACGTGCCTAAACAACAAATTTACGAGGGGGAGTTCAAGTAGGGTAGAGAAAGGAGGAAGCCCAAGGGTGAATCTGCCGTATACGACTCCTTGAACCAAGGTGTTCAAGATAGGCATCAGCTGAAACCGTCAGGTGTTCCGCAATAAAAAACGGACAAAACGCACAGGCAACAGTAAGACACCAAGTCATCTGTAATATCGGCTCAGGGTGAAAACAGCTGGATATCACCCTAGGGTTAACTTCAGAACAATTTCTTGCTCTGCTAAGAAAGGTATCAAAATTGAGTCCAATATGCAATTAGAAAACCAAAAAAATTAGCCTGAGTTCAAAAAAAATACAATAATTTGAAGATGATGCCTTTATTTAAAGCACAAAGGGAGAAGCAAAATCAAGCCGCTACTTCCATCGTAATGTCACATCGTATCGTTGCTGTTTGGGAGTAATGAAGTTAAGGCGGAAAAGAGAAATCTTTGAGTTGCCTGTTGGAGAGTTAACTCTTGATTAAAACAAATTACGTGGTAAATCTAAAAATGGCGTTTTTTTAAAATACCGTCAGCTTTGGACCTTTATATGCTGTTTACCTTCAGTATCCGTCCATTTCTCCGGAGTTTTCCCTTGTAATATATAGCTGAAGGCCAGTATGGTTGAGATGATCTCAAAAAGCTCTTTGGGGATCTCTTCGCCTTCTTTATATTTGGCAAGTTCATCCATCAAACGGTTGTCTTTATGGATATAGATCCCTTCCTGTTTGGCCATGGCTAAAATAGCCTCGGCCCTGTCGCCTGTTCCGACAGCGCTTAAAATAGGTGCAGCCAAATCGTCTTGATAACTTAAAGCTGCCGCTTTTTTATTTTGTTCTTCCATATTCCTACCAGTTCAATCACAGCAGATCTTAACACGTAAAAAAGAAAACGGGGCTTTTGCCCCGTTGACATATAAATATACTGCTTGAGATCAGATCTTCTCAGGTACCATGGCGATATGTCCGCAAGGGCATTCCTGAGCGCATACACCGCAACCTTTGCAGTAGTCATAGTTGAACTCATATCCTTTGCCGGGACCGAGTTTAACAATGGCGCTGTCAGGGCATACGCCGTAGCAGTTGTCGCATTCCATGCAGTTACCGCAGGACAGGCAACGACGAGCCTCGAAGATGGCGTTTTCTTCGGTGAGACCGTGTTGGACTTCATCGAAGGTGTTGGTACGACGGGCAACCTCAAGCTCAGGACGAACAGTCTTAGGAGCTTCAGAGTAGTACCAAGGATGCATATCCTCAAATTTGGCGTCTTCGTGTTTAGCCTGCTTCTTGTATACAGCACCCTTAAGGAAGCTGTTAACGGCGCGAGCTGCATTCTTACCCATGCCGATGGCGTGAGTAACAGTTCTGTCGTTGGTGGCGCAGTCGCCGGCAGCGAAAATACCTTTAACGGTGGTTTCGAGGGTTTCTGCATCAACTACCAAGGCGTCGCGTTCCATCTTCAAACCCTGCAGTTTGTCGATGGCAACGGTGTCGACGTTCTGACCTAAGGCCAGTACTACGGCGTCTGCAGGCAACTCTTCGAACTCACCGGTAGGCTGAGGATAGCCCTTGTCGTCCAAGGCCATCTTCTCGATCTTGAGGCTGTTCTTGGTAGCACCGGTAATGGTGGAGAGCCACTTTACCTGTACGCCTTCGGCAATAGCCGCATCCATTTCCTCGGCAGAGGCTCTCATCTTCGCACGATCACGGCGATACACGATGATAGGCTCGGCACCGAAACGACGCAGGGAACGAGCAACGTCAACAGCAGTATTACCGCCGCCGTACACTGCGACACGACGGGCAACCTGAATGTCACCGGTGGTTTCAATCTGACCTAAAACCTTAAGTGCGTTCAACACGTGGTTGGTATCGCCCTGAGGAATGTCAACATTTGAAGAGATGGTGGCACCAAGACCCAAAACTACGGCGTCATAACCGCCGTTTTGCTTTTCAGCTTCGATGTCTTCGATCTTACGACCAAGCTCGATGGTTACACCCATATCGGTGATGCGCTTGACTTCGGCATCGAGAATGTTGCGAGGCAAACGGTAGGTAGGAATACCGTAACGCATCATGCCGCCGGTTTCCTGAGCCTGTTCGACGATATGAACGGTGTGACCGAAACGACGCAGATGATAGGCTGCGGAAAGTCCGGCAGGGCCGGCACCGATCACCAGAACCTTTTTACCGGTCTCACGGGCA
>CALBLB010000151.1 GCA_937896115.1 uncultured Succinatimonas sp. | reverse complement strand
GTCTCTTGGGATCGCTTAAGGTAATGGGCATGATCTGTAATTCTTTTTTTTGAACATCTATAAGTTGCTCTAGCATGTAACGATCACTGTGCTCTTGCGATGATTGTAGATTCATCTTGTCCATGAACATTTCCTTAGCACAGCAGTACGATAACTTACCTTAAAAGCTCCAAAACCTCGTTTGCCTATCTTTGGCGGTATGAATTTCACTTCCGCTATATTTTCACGATTAGTGATTAATTCTTTTTGATAGTCCTTAGCAGACAACATTTCACTGAAAGTTGGAACATATACGGTATTTTTATCCATTGTTCTCCCTACTTAAACATACTTGTTAACAAGTTTATATCAAGGCAAAATTATTTTTAAGTCAACATAAACAAATTTACTCGATTTTCCCAGATAAAAATCTGGTGCTAACTCAGACGTAGTCTGGGCTAGATGCTCTTTAAAAACTAGTATTGGATTTCTCTTTGAAATGTGCCCGCAGAAATGGTGTCGGATGGAAATTTAATTAGTTGAAAAATAAGGTGTTTATATTGCGCAGGTGCACTTTTTTGTGGCCTAATTTTTTAGGCAAAACAAACAATTAACCCCAAAAAGGCACCACCTGTATGATAAACGAAATCTCATCCTGCGACAATCTCATTAACAATATTATTGCTATAGCCGGCGAGTTGAAACTCTCAAGACTTTTGAGAGTCGCGAACTTCAAAAAAAGAGACGGGATTGGGGCTTCGGTTTATACCGTGTTCATAATGATGTTATGTTCATGCTTTTTCAGAGGCAATAAAACCGTTCATGGTAATTACACCTCGGTAAAACAAGCTAACAACAAAACTTCAAAATCCAGTCTTTACCGTTTCTTAAGTGAGCCTGCCCACAATTGGAGAAAACTTCTGCTTTTACTATCAGCTTCGGTTATTTCAAAACTAAGAAAGCTGTCATATCATCGTAAGTTCTGTCTGGTGGTAGATGACTCAGTATTGGAACGTCCTAAGGCTTCTGAAGTTGAGCTACTGGCAAGGTTATACGATCATGTACTCCATCGTTTCGTTAAGGGATTTAATTGTCTGCAGATCCTGATGGATCATCT
The DNA here is from genome assembly GCA_937896115.1 of uncultured Succinatimonas sp. GTDB lineage: Bacteria > Pseudomonadota > Gammaproteobacteria > Enterobacterales > Succinivibrionaceae > Succinivibrio. The sequence continues at coordinate 422 of CALBLB010000151.1, read as the reverse complement.
AGCGGATCCCTAACAATCATCTTGGTTATGGGTTAGAATAGCTATAATATTTGTTGGAGATCATCTAGTGAGTTCATAACAATATTTTTTTATAAGTTGTAGTATTTGTCTTTTCTTATCCTTGCAAATTAAATTATAGGTAACTCTGGCTTCCGGTGAAATTAAAGGGATCTTACGTCGTGATTTTAAATAACTTAAATTCTCTTTAAAAAGATCAGAACAAAAGCGTATAAGATTAGATGCTCTGGTTAATTCATCAAAAGCAACATCTTCTTTTTGAATAAAAAACAATGAAGCCGGCATCTTCTTTTTTACAAGAGGTGTCCAAAATCCTATATTATCCCGCAAAATACAATTAAATCCGTTTAAATCAGCAAAAGTTACCTGATCTTTTTGATACAAGGGATGGTCATTTGACACCA
>CALBLB010000150.1 GCA_937896115.1 uncultured Succinatimonas sp. | reverse complement strand
GCGGAAGCATTTTGGTTAAAGCCGGTGATTATGTAAAGCGCGGTCAGCCCCTTACTGTTCCCGGGGTTGACAGATTGGTTCCGTTGCATGCAAGCACTTCAGGAACGGTACTGTCTGTTTCACCGCAAATACTTCCGCATCCGTCGGGATTTACCGGCACATGCATCACGATCCGCCCTGACGGTCTTGACGAAGCTGTTGCCCCCAATCCCCTTGAATCATGGCAAAACCTCCCGCCTCAAACGATCCTGAATCACATCAGGGCAATGGGAATAGAAGGCCTCGGGGGAGCTTTGTTTCAAACAGCCGCCAAATTAAGCTCTGCTTTATCCTCAGAGTTCAAAGGTTGCAATGTTTTCATAGTCAACGGCTGTGAATGCGAGCCCGGGTTAAGTTGTGATGATAGGCTCATGCGTGAAAGCGCAGAAGAAATAGCTTTGGGGATCAGCATAGTACAAAGTATTTTGCACCCTAAAATTACCATAATCGCTATAGAGGAGAACAAACCTCAGGCAATCAAGGCAATGAGTGAGGCAACGCGCGGGTTGGCCTTGGTACGCTCGCTAAAAGTTCGCTATCCTCAGGGTTCAGCCCGCAGTCTTATCAAAGGTATTGAAATTCCCTACAGCGAACATACATCAGAAGCAGGTGTGGTAGTCGACAATGTCGCTACCGTGCATGCGATAAAACGAGCAGTGGTAGACGGCTTACCTTTAACCGAAAGAGTGATAACTATGCTTGGCTCTTCCTTGGGCCGTCACGGTAATGTCAGAGTGCGTCTTGGGACATCGGTACGTTTTTTGCTGTCAAACTTTAAGCTCACTCCTGAATTTCATCAACGCATTATCATGGGAGGTCCGATGATGGGATTTACCCTCCCGTCGATAGATGTTCCCGTAACCAAGGCCACTGCCTGCATTTTGGCCCCGAGCAATGATGAAATTCCTTACAACGAGCCTCAGGAGCACTGTATACGTTGCGGACGTTGCGCCAGAGTGTGCCCGTCAAAATTAGTACCATATCAAATGTATGCTTACTCTCGTGCAGGAGATCACGCCCATGCGGCAAAATGCGGCATAGCAGATTGTGTTTTATGCGGCTGCTGCAGCTTTATTTGTCCCAGCAGGATAAATTTAACCGTGCAATTCAGACGGGAGCAGGCTTTGCAGGACATTATTTACGCAACGGAAAAACGCAATGATCGGGCCCGTAATGCTGCTATCGAACACGAAAAACGCGAAGCAGAGCGTAAAAAACGTTTGGCTGAGAAAAAAGCCGCGGCTTTGGCCAGACTAAAACAAAGCGCACAAACGGATAATGCAAACAAAGCTCAGACAGATGATCTTGATCTGGCAAAGAAAAAAGCACTCGCATTAAAAATTGCTAAAGAGCGAGCGTTAAAACGCAAAGAGCAATTGCAGGCTTTAAACGCTCGGGAAAATCAGATGTCAGGATCTGAGAAAAATACTGATCCCACCTCAGCTACCAGTATTCTTGCAAATAAAGCTCCCGCATCACCAACGGCAGATCTGCCTTTAGTTCTCAAAAAAGGCGGTAAAACCATTACAGTTCGGCATTTGGATATGTGGGAAGCTCCCGAGCATCAGGATAGAATTTTAAAAATTGTAGGAGATCCTACCAATGATCAGACTCCGCAACTTGAGCTTGCTCCAGCAGTTAAACATTTAGCTATGCCAAACGATCACGGAGACAATAACCAAACAAATAAACTTACTGCCGTGCCTCAAAAATTAAGAAAAACGATCTCAGGAAACTGACAGAACATGAATATTAAGATCACCGAACAAGCCCAGCGTCAAAATTTGGGTATTGAAGCTGCACCGCATTTGCATGCTCGAATGAGTACGCGAATGATCATGTTGCTTACAGCCGCCGCTTT
>CALBLB010000149.1 GCA_937896115.1 uncultured Succinatimonas sp. | reverse complement strand
AGATGTCCAAATCAAAAGGCACCTTCATCAAAGCCAATACCTACTTAAAGTTCTTAAAACCTGAGTCATTGCGTTATTACTTTGCTTCAAAGCTATCCTCTCAAGTGATCGATGTTGATCTCTCGCTGGACGACTTCATGGCAAAAGTAAACTCTGACATTGTCGGCAAAGTTGTCAATTTGGCCTCAAGAACTGCAGGATTCATCACCAAACGCTTTGAAGGTAAATTGGCAAAGCAAGCCTGGAATGAAGAAATACTTGCAAAAATTGCCAAGACTAAAGATGCAGTTTACGATGGTTATGCAAGCCGCAACTACGGAGATGCAGTACGCGCCGTTATGGAACTTGCCGATGAAGCCAACCGTTATATCGACAAGGAAGCTCCTTGGGTGATCGCCAAAGAAGAGGGGCAAGAAGACAAATTGCAACGTGTGTGCACCGACGGTCTTAACCTGTTCCGTGCACTCATCACCTTCTTAAGTCCGATCCTGCCTGAGGTTGCCGAACACGCATCTGAATTCTTAAACGATGATCTGAAGTTCCAGAATGTCGACAAGCCGCTTTACGATCATGTCATAAACCGCTTTAAACCTCTTTATTCACGTATTGAGAAATCACAAATAGATGCCATGATCGAAGCATCTAAAGAAGATCTCAAAAAAGCACAGGCACAAAATGCCGATACCAAAGATCCTAAACAGGAATTCGAACCTCTTGCAGACGAAATAACCATCGATGACTTTGCCAAAGTAGATTTGCGCATCGGTACTATCGTCAAAGCCGAAGAAGTCAAGGAAGCTCGTAAACTTCTAAAACTTGAAGTTGATATAGGTTTTGAAAAAAGGCAGGTCTTTGCAGGGCTCAAACAGGCTTACGGTGACGTAACCAAACTTGTAGGACGCAAGGTGGTCTTGGTTGCCAACTTAAAACCCCGTCAGATGAAATTCGGACTTTCATCAGGCATGGTTACCGCTGCTGGTCCCGGCAATGACAAAGTATTTTTGCTGGGTGTAGACGAAGGCGCCCAAAACGGTGATCGTGTACACTGATCCCCAAGGCGGGCGTTGCCCGCCTTTTATTTTAATAAAAAGGATAAACACATGAGCCTCATTCTTCCTGAAGGTTATCAGGCACTGCTTAACAAGCGCCAGACCGAAAAAGGGATCAAACAAATAAAAGACTTCTTTCAGCAAAATTTAAGTACCGAGTTACGTTTAAGCCGTGTCACCGCACCGCTGTTCGTATTAAGAGGTCTTGGTATCAATGACGATTTAAACGGCGTTGAACGTCCGGTAACTTTTCCGGTCAAAGATCTAGGAGACCGCCCTGCAGAAATAGTTCATTCTCTTGCAAAATGGAAACGTCTGACCCTGGCACAAATGGGAGTTAAGCCTCATTACGGCATTTATACCGATATGAACGCCGTACGTGCCGATGAAGAGCTGGATAATCTGCATTCTCTGTATGTAGATCAATGGGACTGGGAAGCCGTCATTGAACGCGAAGATCGTACCGTAGCTCATTTAAAAGACGTGGTAAAACGTATCTATGCGGCCATACTGCGTACTGAATATTTAGCCTGTGACGCTTATGAAGTACTGAAACCTTTCCTGCCGCAGGAGATCCACTTCATCCACTCAGAAGATCTTCTCGCCTTGTACCCTGACAAAACGCCTAAAGAGCGTGAAGATGCCATATGCGAAAAATACGGTGCGGTATTCATCATCGGCATAGGCGGCAAACTGTCAAACGGTCAAAAACATGACGGTCGTGCCCCCGACTACGACGACTGGACTACGGTTGCAGAAGACGGAAAGAAGGGATTAAACGGAGACATCCTCATCTGGTATCCTGTTTTAAAACGCAGTTTTGAACTCTCTTCGATGGGTATACGCGTTGATAAGAAAGCTCTTGAATTGCAATTAAAACTTGAACACCAAGAGCAACGCAAAGAGCTCTACTTCCATAAGAAATTGTTAAACGGTGAGTTACCCCTTTCCATAGGAGGAGGTATAGGACAAAGCCGTCTGTGCATGGTATTGCTGCACAAAGCTCACATAGGTGAAATTCAGGCCTCGATTTGGTCTGACAAGATGCGTGAAGAATGCGCCAATCACGGGATCCCGCTTATCTGATCGTTTCCTTACTCTTCGATTAGTAGAGTAGTAGTAATAAGGGCTGCAAATAGGACTTATTCCAAGTCAAATTTGCAGCCTTTTTATTTTTTCTTGAATGTAAGTTTTTTATTACATGTAGTGGCAAAATATATACATTCAAAAGACACTTATTCCTATTAAGAGCAGATATAAGGGATTTATGAGATTTTTTTGCTCTAGATCTACTTTTCCGCACGTTTCATAAATTAAAATACGTCATACAAGTTATTTAACAATTTCTTAACATTACATGTCGGGTGTGATCAAAGCCGACAGCGGCGTTGTAAAAGCAATTGCCAAATTTATAAAAGTTGAATAACCAAAATTAAGAATAATAAAAAGATGCATGATCAGCATCGGAGAGAATACATGAAATCAAAGTTATGCATGGCACTGTCCGTAGTTGCACTCACAGCGTTATGCGTCAGCTGTTTTAAAGCACCGGAGTCAGTCCATCACCAGCAAAGTGCTCTTTCTATACGCGGCACTGCCGAATACGCGGCCGCACAATATGTTTATGCCATGTTTTCAGGAGACGTTCACCGTTTCATGCAGGTGTTGAAACTTGAAAAACAACTTACTAAAGAGCAACTTTCAGGACTCAACGTACAGGGGCTCATAAATTCCTTCTCTCCCTATCTCCAATCCTTAAAAAAAGGCGCTGATACTGCCGGCGGCATTGCCTCTATGGAT
>CALBLB010000148.1 GCA_937896115.1 uncultured Succinatimonas sp. | reverse complement strand
TCCTGTGATTACTGTCTTTGGTTTTGGGGGTTAAAACCAAAGATGTACCGTCAATAGAAGCTATTTTCCAGATCCCAGAACTTAGTTCTCCTTCCTCTGCTCTGGCGTTCCAAGTGGTACCGCGGTAGCTTACTCTGGCAAAGCCGGACTCGCATTTGCCGACAACAACTTCTCTGCCTATGTCAGGATGCTGAGTATCGTTATTACCTTGGTCATCTTTAGGATGTTTCTTTTTCCAAAAAAATACTGCCGATGCGGCGACAACGGTTACAAGTGAAGCGCAGGTAACGTGTACGGACAAAGCATCGCCTGCTAAAGAGAGCAGTGCAGCTGTCAGGGCACCTGCGGCCAAAGTCAAAAGATAGACGGTCGACAGGATCATTTCTAAGCCGAGGATCACGCAGAAAGCTATAAACCAGATCAGAGTTTCCGACATCATGAGCCTCGCTTTTTATTTTTGGCCAGATTGCCTAAAATGCCTACCGTAACAATAAATGCTGCGGCAATGACAAAAACTAAAAACATGGGATCAAAATCAAAACTCAAATCTGATTGAGACGGCAGTGAAGATATAACGCAGAAAACGGCAAAAACAAAAAAGATGCCCAAAAAACTGCTCTTGGCGTTTGAATTTTTTTCTTTTGATCCTGAAAGTTCATGTTCAGTTGCCTGATGCAATTTTTGATTTTCATCCTGCTCGTGACTGCGGATCCTAGCAAAACGTTGTTCATCCTCGTGCAAAAGTTTGGCGGTAATTTCACTGTCGGAGCTGTTGCCGTGCTCGAGGGATGCATAGCTTTCAGGGGCTGAACTTGAATGTTTTTGATGTTCTTTTAGGGAAATTAAAGCTTCATCCCTGATCTTCTGAAGGGCAATGCGATCGAGCTTATTTATAAGTGCGGCATAGTCGCCGTTGTGCACCTGATACATGAGATCTCCTGTTTACCTGCTGATCATAGCAGAGAAAAAATTGTGAATAAGATGTAAAGCTCATGATTGAGAAAAAAAGACGTTTTGGAAAGGTAAAAACGATCAAAAAAATTAATGAAAGTAAGCGCCTGATTTTGTCTTATGTAAGTCAAAGAAACACAAAATTCGTTTTGTGTGTGAAAAAAGAAGTGCTGAAACAATGCGTAGTCATGTATGATTCGAGAAAGGTAAGGTGTTTTGAAAACAAGATTAATAAATCAGGTAAATGCTGTTTTTTGCATGATTAAAAGCCAAAAAAATCAGGATCAATGCATCTTTTTTTGATCTTCGCTCAAATCTTTGTTCAATAAGTTCAATAAGTAAGATAAACAATTCGTTGAAAGTGCGGCGGTATAAGGAATAAAGGACACAAGCATATGGTTATGAACATTAACAATAAAGCCGATCCCCTCTTTTTGCCTACAGGCAAAAGCTGCTTTAGCGAATTAAGAGCACAACAAAAGATCTATGTAGACAAGACTGAAATGCTCTACGACTTGGCAATAGGTCACAATTATTATTTTTTCTCGCGTCCGCCCCATTTTGGTAAAACTTTGCTTTTAAGTACCTTTGAATCGCTGTTTAAATACGGTCTAAGAGATTTCAAAGGTCTTACCATAGAAAAACTCTGGACTGATCAGAAGACTTATCCTGTCATCAGGCTGGACTTTTCAAAATACTGCAATTTTCAAGACTTCAGTTCCTTCACGGTTAACTTTGAAAACATGATCCAAAATGCCGTGGAAGCGGCAGGGCTTAAACTGCCTGCAAAAGCATGGGAAGGCGATACACTGATTTTCCGCTTTAAAAGTATGGTGGAGCACAATCAGGAGCTCTCTCCTGTTTTGCTTATCGATGACTATGATGTTTTTTTAAACGGTGCTTTAAAGGATCCGGTACTGTTTGAAGATATTTACCGAGTAATGACACACTTTTACCATATCTTAAAGTCAAGCAGCTCCTTTTTTCGCCTCATTATTATTACCAGCACCTGCAGATATAATCCTCTGGGACTGTTCTCCTCAGGTGACTTCGTTCAAGATCTGAGCATATATACAGACAGCGGCTCTTTGGCAGGGTTTACCGAGCAGGAACTAAAAGAATACTTTACCCCTTACATAGAAAACGCAGCCAAAGTCCTGCATTTAAGCTTTGACGAATGCTTTGCCAGAATGTGTCGCTACTATGGCGGTTTTTGTTTTGAAATGTACGGCAAGCAACAGGTATTCAATCCAAGCTCTGTTTTAAATTTCCTGGCAAACCCCGAAGACGGTTTTAGAAATTATTGGTATAACTCAAAAGAACAGCCAAGCGTACTTACACAGTACCTCAAAGAACACTGCCTGAAAAATCCTGAAGAATACGGACAAGACCGTTTTGCGGATATTTACGATTTATACAGATACAAAGAGTTAGATAATGAGTTCAACGATACAGCCCTGCTGTATCAGACAGGTTATCTCTCCATTAAAAGTGCCTTTGTCGAAGACATGACGGTAACTTTAAACTACCCAAATGCCGAAG
>CALBLB010000147.1 GCA_937896115.1 uncultured Succinatimonas sp. | reverse complement strand
AACGTCTGGCTCATCATTTGGAATTACGTTTTAAAACTCCGGTTTTCTTTGAAACTGATATTAATGCAGCCGCGCTTGGGTGTTACAAACGTCTTGGAGATCAAGAGTGTGTGGCCGGGTTGGTCCTGGTTCCAGGAAGAGCCCCTGCATGCGGTTTTTGCTACTCAGGAAGCGTATTACGCGGTAAAGACGGCATGGCAGGTGAGATCAGATATTTTCCCATGTACAACGATCAGGGAGTTTTACCTGAGGAAAAAATTCAGGCTGATGATCTGGCCGTGCGTACGCTGCGTGCCGTGATGTGCGTGATGAATCCGGGTTACGTTGCAGTTTATACGGAAAGCTTAAAACCTAATTTGGTGGACAGATTGAAAAAAAACCTGCCTACGGCAGCAGAAGAAGCCTTGCTTCCCAAAATAGAAATTTGTGACACCATTCGTGAGGATATAGTCTCTGGGATGCTTTCACTTTCTCTTGAAAAGCTCAGAAATGTCAAATAATGGCATTAATCGTCAAGTTAAAAATCTGCTAATCAAAAAAAAATAATATAATTTATCGCAATAAGACGCTTTTTTATTCTTATTCTTAACGATTAGCCCGATTTAGTTACCGCTCTGAAATGTCAAAATTTCAAAATATTCATAATAAACAATAAAGTAAATTTAGGTGCATTTAGATGATTATTAGTTGTCTTATCGGCTGGACAAAAAATTATGCGAATAATACGTTTAATTTTTTTAAGTTTGCTGTATATTGTTTTGCATAAACGAAAGATCAAGTGATGAGCTGCGTATTGTTTTTATTACAAGACGACTAAAAAAATAGCGTCTTGTCATTAGCAAATGTTGTGATTTGTTTGATCTAAGAAAATTGTGAATTGGATTCATTCAGTTAATGCGGTTCTCTTGTAAGCCGGGTTTAGCTGGAAACCAAATGTAAAGTTAATCAGTAAGGCAAGACAACGCTTATGAGTATTAATGCTTTTGCAGAAGAAGATCCTCAAAAAGAGCTTTCTCTTTCAGGAGCTAATAAGTGGAATCAGTTAAGACGTTTGGAATTTATCGACTTTAGACTCGGCATCGACGGAAAGATAAACAGAAAAGATCTGGTGCAGTTTTTCAGTATTTCGGTTCCGCAGGCATCTTTGGATATATCTAAATACCATTCCATGCTTCAAGAGTCGGATCCGCCGCGTAAAAACCTTATCTATGACAGACATCTTAAAGTTTATCTCAAAGCTCCGGATTACAAGCCGCTCTTCCCCGATGTATGTTCCCCTGAAAGTTATTTGAACGATTTGTTCTTGGTTGCACGCGGAGAGTTGGTTGAAAGCCGGAATTTCTTTGGTTTTGTGCCCACGGTTGGATTAGCTGCGTTTAATCCGCCGCGTCGTAACATACGGGCTGAAGTTTTGTATAACGTGCTGGAGGCTATCAGAACACGCAGAGCCGTGCATATTACTTATATGTCGGTATCTGATGCCAATAATCAGGATCGTCTGGTTGCTCCGCATGGATTGGCTTATGACGGCATGCGTTGGCATGTACGCGCTTACTGTTACGATGTACATGAATTTAGAGATTACGTGCTTTCGCGCATAGTTCAGTGCGCAGTTCCCAAGACCCCGGCCCCCAATGATCGTTATCCTGATCCCATCGGCAACGGCTTTAAGGAAGTAGGAACGTCATCTCGTGATGATAAGGATTGGAACGAGCTTGTGGATTTGGTATTAAAAGCCAATCCCCAGTTGCCCGAAGCGGCAAGGCGTGCGGTTGAATTTGATTACGGTATCGAAAAAGACGGTACGGTAACCTATACCTGCAGACGGGCTTTGCTGTTTTATGCTCTTTATTACCTGCGTCTTACTAAAGACGATGAAAAGCTTCCTGCAAAAGAACGTTTGTTGGTTTTGGATAACGAAGCGGAAGTACAACGCCGTCTTGCCGGCGGAAATTAATCTTTAGTCTTTAAAGTCCCATCCCCCGGCCTGAGTGCTGGGGATTTTTTTTCTGTGATACTATGCCGAGCAGATCTTGAAGATAACTAAGGGCAATCATGAATAAAAAAATAGTATGGTCATTTATTTTGATGATGACGGCAGGTACAAATGTTTTTGCGCAGAATGAAACTACCAAAGTTTTCAGTGCCGATGAAGAGCATGAA
>CALBLB010000146.1 GCA_937896115.1 uncultured Succinatimonas sp. | reverse complement strand
GGTTATGAAACTTCATAAGAAAACAAGGTGTAATTCTAAACGACGATGCTTTCAAGGTTAAGTCTTTTAATACTAATTGCACCGGTGTTTGGCAAAAAATGAAGGTCAAAGAGTGCTCTTTGTTAAAATGGGCGATAAAAAATAAAAGGCGGATGGGTAAAAAATAGAATGACAGATGATCGTAATCCGGAAGAATTGAGCCTTGAGGGCATAGAGTGTACTCCGCTTAAAAAATTTGCTGAGGATGCTTATCTTAATTACTCGATGAGTGTGATCCGTGATCGTGCCTTACCTTCGGTTACAGACGGATTAAAACCGGTTCAAAGACGTATTCTTTATGCCATGGCTGAAGCCGGGCTTACACCTGATTCGCAAACGCTGAAATCTGCAACTACGGTAGGCAATGTTATCGGTCATTACCATCCGCACGGAGATTCTGCCTGCTACGAGGCCATGGTCCTGATGGCTCAGCCTTTTAGTTTTCGCTATCCTTTGGTGCATGGTGAAGGAAATTGGGGGGATGCGGAAGATCCGAAATCTTATGCGGCCTACCGTTATACCGAAGCAAAACTTGCAAAATTCTCGAATGCTTTATTAAGTGATCTTAAAAGCGGATGCGTCGAATGGGTAAAAAATTTCGACGGCCAACGCAATGAACCAAAAGATCTTCCGGCAAGACTGCCTGCGATTTTATTAAACGGCACTACGGGAATTGCAGTGGGTATGGCTACTGATATACCCCCGCATAACCTGTGTGAAGTTGCAGATGCAGTCATTTATCTCATGGATCATGAGAATGCGACGGTAGATGATCTCATGCAATTTATTAAGGGTCCTGATTACCCTACTAATGCTCAAATTACTTCAAGTCGGGCTGAGTTGCAGAAAATTTACGAGTCAGGACGCGGTAGCGTGAGAATGCGCGCAACCTATACCGTGGAAAAAGAAGGCATAGTGATACGCGCCATGCCTTATCAGGTTTCTGCCGGGCTTATTGAAAAACAAATCTCCGAACTGATGGAGAAAAAGAAACTGCCGTTGGTTGATGATGTTATCAATGCATCTGATCACAGCGATCCTTGTAAATTGATCATAGTGCCTAGATCCAAACGGGTAAAAGCCGATGAACTCATGGAGTATCTATTTGCGCTTACAGATCTTGAGACTACCTATCGTGTAAATCTCAATATGCTGGGATTGGACGGCAAACCTCAGGTTAAAAGCTTGCCGGTGATCCTCAAAGAATGGTTAACTTTTCGCAATGATTCGGTGAAACGTCGCTTGAATTACCGTCTTGAGCAGGTCAACACCAGATTGCATGTTCTTGAAGCATTGATGACGGTTTACCTGAATCTTGATGAAGTATTGAGAATAGTGCGTGAAAGCGATCATCCCAAGCAGGAACTTATGGAAAAGTTCGGTTTGGATGACAAACAGGCTGAATATGTACTCGATACAAAATTAAGGCAACTTGCCAGACTTCAGGAAATCAAAATAAAGGATGAGCAGGACAGCCTATGTAAGGAAAAAGATAATATTGAGGAGATCTTATCTTCAGATAAAAAGCTTAAAGCTTTGGTAAAAAAAGAAATCAAAGCAGACAAGAAACTTTACGGTGATGCCCGCAGAAGTGAAATTTGCGAGCATGACAGCGCAGCTCCTGTTTCAGGTGATGATTTAATTCCAAGCACTCCTGTTACCGTGATCTTATCCAAAATGGGGTGGATACGTGCTGCCAGCGGAACTGATGTTGATGCTGAAAATATGTCTTATCGCAGCGGCGACGGCTTTTTAGCCAAAGTTTCCGGTTATACCAATGAAACTGCATGCTTTATCAGCAATTTGGGACGCGTATACAATGTGGACATAGGAGAACTTCCGTCTGCACGCGGACAGGGAGAACCTTTATCCTCCAAGGTGACTTTGTCTCCTGAAGAAAATATCAGTAGCGTACTTATTCCCCGTAAGGGTGAGTTTTACCTTATAGCAAATTCCAAGGATTACGGATTTATCTGCTCTGCTGATGCCCTTTTGACGCGTATGAAAGCTGGTAAGGCTTTTATGACTTTGGATGCTGATACCAAAATTTTTGCGCCGATAAAGGTCAATTCTAAAGAAGATGATACCGTGGTGGCAGTTAGCCGCCAAGGCAGGATCTTGATTTACAAGGCATCTGAAATACCGGTTTTGTCGTCAGGTCGCGGTAGCAAACTTATCAGTATAAACAGTGCAAAACTTGAAGTAGGAGCCGACGGATTGGCTGCATGCGCCGTGATCCCGGAAAACGCAAGCGCGGTATTGCATTCAGGACGTCGAATTATGAAACTTCCCGTATCACTGCTCAAGGAAAAACTAAGTTCTCGCACTCGTGCCGGAGAGGTATTACCGCGCGGTTATCAAAAAGTAGACAGTATTGAAGTGATTATGACTGCTCCGTCTGATGACAGCGAGACGAATGCTGTACCTGATTTTCAGTTGGAGTAAATTAAAAAGACCGCGCCGAAAGGCGCGGTACATCGATTAGAAATACAGCCACATAGCTCCGAACAGTCTTAAGAACAGAGCATTGAGTGCATAAAGCACTAACAGTACTACCATTAGGGAAATGTCTATCATCCCTATGGGAGGAATGATCCTCTGTATAGGAGAGACTATGGGATAGGTAAGCTGTCCGCAAAGCATGCTGATCCCTCGGGTTGAAGGTAACCACGAGGTCAGGGCCTGAACAAGTAACAGGAAGATAAGCAGGTAACCGAATGTTTTGACGGTCATAAGGATCCCTAAAACAGGGACGAAACCTATCAGTTCACTTGAGCCGAACCATAAGGCAAACCCAAACCAGAACAGCAGTGAAATGATTAAGGCTACGATCATTCCCGCATAAAAAAATCCGCGCAAATTTTTTTGTCTGAAAGGCATAAATCGCATCACAGGATCGGTAAGTTTTGCAACTGTTTGTGAAAGAGGGTGGTAGTAACTTACTCCGGAGGATTGCAGCAGTGAACGCAATTCAAAAAGCATGATCAGCGCCTGTCCTGCCAAAACTATGAGGGCGTAGGGGTTATACATGTGATTCTCCTGAATATTTAACGGTACTGATTAAAACATGCTTTCAAATTCGGCGGTGCGATCAAGACTTGCCTGAATGACTTTTTGCATCATTTCTTCAAATCCGCCTTCGCTCATCTTGGTAAGTCCTGCAAAAGTGGTTCCTCCTTTAGAGGTTACGGCTTCGCGCAAAGCAGCAATACTTTGTTGCTGATTATTTATAACCATGTCGGCAGTGCCTTTGAAGAGTTGCTCTACCATGGCTCTGGAGTCTTTTTCATCAAGACCGTGACGAACTGATTCGCTTATCAAGGCTTCCATGAAGCGGTAAACAAAAGCAGGTCCGCATCCTGCTACTGCACCTATGACATTAAGCTGTCGTTCATTGCCTTCACATACTGTTCCCATTCCTTTTAGGAGCAGACGTACCAATTCCTTATCAGGATCTGCACAACCCTTAGCAAAAGTTACTGCAGTAACTCCTTCGCCTATTTTTGCAGGTGTGTTCGGCATGATCCTTACCAATCTTGAGGAGTTTAAAATTTTTTCTATGGATTTTAGGGGATAACCTGCTGCCATTGAGATCACCAGCTTTTCCTCAAAATCGATTTTGGCATCGGCAAGCTCTTGTAAAACTGCAGTGAGCATCTGCGGCTTTACTCCCAAGAAGATGATCTTGGATTTCTTTGCAGCCAGGATGTTATCGGTAGTGATACCAGCACCCGAAACTTTGAAATGTTCAAGTTTTTCAATATGAGGGCCTGAGACGGTTACATTGCGAGGAGACAGACTTTTTATCACGCTTTCAAATATGCATGAAGCCATGTTACCCCCGCCTATAAAGGCAACGGAAGTATCCGCACGGCCTTGTCTGTATTCTCTGGCACCGAATATGGCAGTACCGATGCGTACTTCGGTAGAGCCGCATGCTACGGCCTGCTCTAAATCGTGAGTCATGCCCATGGAAAGAGTATTTACGTCAGGGTAGGTTGTTTTGAGCTTTTCAAATAGGCTATTAAGGTTTGTAAAAGATTGTTCAATTTCATTTTTGTCGGCAGTATCTTTGGCAATTCCCATCAGACCTTTTAGATGCAGGTTGGGTTTTGATACTACTGCCGCGGCTATTTTTTCAATTTCTTCAGGGAGGCACCCTGATTTTTGTTCTTCTCCTGAAATATTTACTTCAATTAAAATCTCAAGAGGTTTCATGTTTGTCGGGCGTTGTTCTGAGAGCCTGTCAACTATGATTTCCCGGTCAACACTCTCGACAATGTCAAAATGTTCGGCAATTAGTTTGGTTTTATTCTTTTGAATAGGACCGATAAAATGCCAGCATATATCGTTGTAACCTTTATTGCGTAATGTTTCTATTTTTTCCGAAGCTTCAACAGCGTATGATTCGCCAAAATGTCTCTCGCCTTGCAAATAAGCTTCTTCTATAGCTTCAACAGGTTTGGTTTTACTGACGCACAAAAGTTGAACGTGCTTGTTTTTTTGTGATTGTTTGACTGCGCATTCTATCCGCTGGTGAATTTGAGACAGTTTTTCGCTTATGCTTAACATTTGTTCGTCTTTCCTTTAAATTGATACGATTAAGCAATTATAACCAAGCGTAAAACTTTCAAACGCATTACATGCAAATGGTGAAAAAAGATGTTTGTTATTGATAAGGAACTGTGTTCTGCCTGCGGTGATTGTAAAGATGCCTGCCCTTGCGATGCCATCATAGAACACGATACTTACTGTGAGATCGATCCTGATCTTTGTGCCGAATGCGGGGCCTGCCAGGATGTTTGTGAGCAGGGTGCCGTAAGTGAGCAGGAGATCCCTTCAGTACGCGTTTAAGCGGTGAATTAAAAAAGCCGTGTCAACCCAGATCAAGCGTGCTTTGGTAAGCAGCACGGCTTTTTATTGGTATCTTTGAGCGTTAAGCTTCTTCTGTTTGCATACGTCCTTGTTTAAAGGCGTCTAAAAATTCTCCCTTTTCAAGATTTTTGATATTAACGTCCATCTGATTAAACGGAATTTCAATACCGTATTTAGCAAATTCGTTTAAGGTCTGAGAACATAAATAATCGATGGTGAGCTTGCGTTTGCCGATTTCGGCTACATAGACTTCACACATGATGGTAACTGCACTTTCATCCAATGATTGCACGTAGATTAAAGGAGCCATGCCTTTGGCAATAAAACGGCATTTACGGATGATGGAACTTAACACAGCTTTAGCCTTGTTGACATCGGCACCGTAGCCTATACCTACGGTAAATTCCAACTTGGTTACGGTGTTGGTAAGCGACCAGTTGGTTAAAGCTGCAGTAAGAAATTCGCGGTTAGGGATCATCACTTCCTTGTTTTCAAAAGAAAGTATGGTGGTGGAGCGTATGCGTATGCGGCTTACGGTTCCTGACAAGCCGTTTAGCGTGATGATGTCGCCCACGCGTATCTGGCGTTCAAAGAGAATGATGATGCCTGAAACGAAGTTGGCGAAAATTTCCTGAAGTCCGAAACCTAAGCCTACCGATAAGGCTGCGACCAACCATTGCAGATTTTCCCATTTTATTCCCACGGCACCTGCTGCAAAAATCAATCCCAGAGTCATGATGATATAAGAGGTAATGATCTTGATCGTATAGCTGGTGCTGCGGTGCTGCGCTCCGGTAGCCTTCCACATGAACATTTTTTCCAAAAGTGACGGAAGGTTGCGATTTAAAAGCACGGTGATTGCAATTATGAGGGCCGCAATGAGTACGTCGGCCAAGGTCAGGGTGTCGGTAACGATTTCCTTGCCGCCTGAGATATCGGTATGACTCCACAGTACGATATTTCTTAAATATCCCAAAGCTCCTGACAGATCATTCCATTGGAAATACATAAAGAACAACGTGAGGCAAATCAGAGCGCCGTTTATCAGTTTGAAAGCTTTGGCTGAAAGATTTTCAAGTCCCAAACTTTCCTTGATAAAAGCAAGGTTGGTTTCACGTTCGTGAGTGTTTTTGTTGTGTTCGTCGATATTGTTTATGGATTCAAGGCGTTTGCGTTGCATCTTTGATTGGAACACATAGACGGCACGGTGTACCGTATTGGACACTATCCAATAACCTAAAACGGTGTAGCAAGTGTATGCGATACGATTTATAAGTCTGATAGTCGTGTAGTAATAGCCGTTGGCAACGGCTATGGCAATTGCAAGCGGCAACAGCAGACCGGCTGCGGACACAAACCATAAAAAAGCACTCATTTCGTCGGTACTGTGCAATTGGGTACGTATCCAGCGGAAAGACACTATTACCATGGCAATAGAGCAGAGAATGATCACGAGGAATCCGATGGCGTCGTAGAAAATCACCGACGATTTGGTTTCGACTATGTTTGCAACAATCAGAATAGGGATCAATGCATACCAAATCCCGCTTAACAGTTTTCTATCCTGATACAAAGCGTCAGGACTCATGGAAAAATGGCGCTGAGCCAAAGAATTCGGTTTTAAAATTTCCAGCAGGTAAACGAAAACCATGATATGTAACATAAGCATACCTATGACTTTCATCTGCTCAATGCTGTTATCAAGGCACAGACAGATGATCACCGCTCCGCAGAAAGCCCATCCCACAACTTTTGGCAATACCATTATAAAATTGAGCACGATGGCTGTCGGGGTAACGGATAAACCGTCGTTTTTACGGTCAAGCCTTCCTGCAATACGGTTATTAAATTTCCTCAGGTACGGAGTGATCCAAAAGATCATGAAGGCAAGCAAGGCTGCAGGAATGCCGAGGGTCAGGGCAGTGGTTGCAGTCTCATTCCAGTAACTTTTGGATTTTATTTGGGAAATGAAATGATCCATTTCCATACTTAAGTTAGGAATGACTGAGATTAGGTAATCTCTGCCTATGGGTTGATTGCTGCGTAGCCAGAACAGGTTTTCGGTAATGAGATTGGTGATTTTATCGCGCAGATCGATAAATTCATGATACTTGAGCTTTAAGTTGATAGCCACGGTAAGTTGCGATGACATGGCCTGATAGAGCTCGTTAAGCAGTTGTCTGCGCTTTACAATCACCGTGGTCAGACTTTCCTGTACTGACTTTAATTCGCTGTTTTTGGCAATAAGACTGTCGACATAGCCGTTGAGATCAAACAGCCTGTCACGACCTGCACGCAAATCGTAAAGCCAAATAGTGAGATCAGGAATAAGTTCATCAAGATTTTCGCTTAAAACCAAATCCGGAATTTGACTTTGTTGGCGGTTTAAAAGTCTTGAAAGCAACAAACTTTTATCAAGTCCGTTAAGTTCTGTACTTACGGAATCGGAAAGCTGTTTTGCCGTGGCCAGAGCAGCTTCGACTTTGTGCGCATCTGAGGAAAGCGCTGCGGATTTCTGACGATAAGAAGTAATGTACCCCTGGATCTGCTGGTTGGTTGCAATTTCTTTTTGCAAAGCCTGATTGTTCTTTGCGATCTTGGCTAAAGCCTCATCAGAATCATCTTTGCCGTTTTGGGCAAGCAACTCGTTCTGTTTTTCCTGGGCCGCTTCCAAATACTTTTGCAGATAGTTATTTTTTAAAGAAGCTATCCGCATCTTGTAGTTGGCTATGTCCATAAGCTCGGTATGATTTTCAAGTTGAGTTTGCAAAAGTTCATTCTGCAGGCTCAAGGCGTAAATCTTCAAAGCTTTTAATTGTGCGCTGATTGCTTTTAAATCAGGCTCGCTACTTAGGGCGCGGTTTAATGCCGAGATCCCCTGATTATTCTTAGTTATGGCAGTCTGAGCTCTTTCCGTCAGAGTCTGCATCTCATTGTATGCGGCAGTACAGGAAGCGAATTCAGTCTGGGCATCAGAGCTCTGACGACGTAAGGAATCAACAAGATCATCTATTTCGTTTTGACTGCGATCTTTTAACGAAGGAATTTTTTCGTACTGTTTTTCGTTTTTGTATAGGGTTGAAGACAGAGTACGTATGGTTTGTGCTGATGATTTTAATTGTTTGCGCAGTTGATCAAGAGCGTCCTGAGTGGAGTTTATCTGTGCTAAATCGTTTTCTGCCGTATCCAATGATGCATTTAATTCTTTACGGGAATCGTCTGAAATAGATTGGTCGGACGCTACCGTGTTGCGGGCGTCTTTAAGATCTTTTGCTTGTGGTAACGTGATCTCGCCTGCATCGGTGCTGACGGTATCGGGCATAACGCCGGCTGCAAAGACGTTCAGAGAGAAAAATAAAGCGCTTAACACGCAGAGAACAAAAGAAGTTCTTGATTTCATATAAAAATCTTATTTGAAGTTTTAAAAGCTGAAAACCCCGGCGGGTCGTTTCTTTTCTTAAACTTTTAGAGTTAATTAGCCATAAACATGAGGCTTAATTTCTGGGCATTTTATCAGATAGTCACTGTAAACTTCGCAAGACGCTATGGTGTTTTTATGCTTTGGTATGCTGATCCTCTCGTACTGACAAATAAATGATAATTCATGATGTTAAAAGATGATCAGAACTTGGGCCGAGTGAATTTATGATCATCATTTTTTAAAAAACGTATTTGCCATAGTCAAACCTGATTTCAAGAAAACCGGAGAGGCAAAATTGACAAAAGAACTCGTAAGTTCATAGGATTTTTTAAAGTGGGATATAATCTTCAAGCTAAGAATGTGATCCCTGCCTTAGCGGCGCTTTTGCTCGCTTGAGTGTAAAACGCTTTCTTCGTCACAAAATTAATTTGAACTTTTACGGGCTGTGCCTGTCTATATCCATGTAAGGATTAAAAAGAGCTTATGAATCTCAATGCCACCGACGCAAACAGCGCAAGCGATGAAGAGCTTGTCCGTCGCGTTCAGGGCGGGCAGACGAGCGCATATAACCTGCTGGTCGTGAAATATCAGCATAAAATAATTCAGGTTGCTCAAAAATTCGTAAGTGATTATGCAGATGCCAGCGATATAGCTCAGGAAGCGTTTATCAAGGCCTATAAAGCATTACCGAATTTCAGAGGAGAAAGTTCTTTTTACACTTGGCTTTACCGTATTGCGGTCAATGTTGCGAAATCCTATCTTGAAGGATTGAGCAGACAAAAGAACCAAGTGGATGTCGACGGTGAGGATTTTGAATCCAAGGACACTCACGGAGTGCTTACCGATGCGACTACTCCTGACAGGATCATTGAGTCTGAAGAATTGAAAAAAGTCATTCTTCAGGCGGTGAGTGAATTGCCGTCCGAACTTAGAACGGCATTCACATTGAGGGAAGTTGAAGGACTTTCCTATGATGAAATAGCCGATGCGGTCAAAGTTCCCGTAGGAACGGTAAGATCCAGGATCTTCAGAGCGCGTCAGTATATAGAGTCGAAAATGCAGCAGTTTCGCGGTTAAAGCGACTGTGCAACCGATCAAAAATCGGAGAATTACATGCAAATCAACAAAAGTGCAGACAAACTTGAAACTTTGAGTGCCAATTTTGACGGAGAAGCTCTGGATAAGCTTGCCTCCAAATTGACTTCTCATGAACAGCACCATCTTGAGAATTGGTCTGCAATCGGGGCAGTTTTGCGCAACGAACTTCCCAACAAGACCGATTTTGATTTTGCGTCAAAAGTGATGAATGCCATTAAGAAAGATGAACAGCTTCCTTCACAGGATGATCAGGCATTCGTTCCTCAGAAGACTTCCGGTCTGCACTTTATAAGCCTGAAGAAACTCGGGATCATTTTGACTGAAACCGTAGTTGCAGCTTCAGTGTGCATGATCACGATTTTCGGCTATCAAACTTGGAATGCGCAGGACAATGTATCCTTAGGTAATGCCGTGGGAACCATGGGAACCGTAAGCGGTGTTAACCTTGCAAGTTACCAAAATCGCGCAGGCGGTAATGCCATCAGCCTTGATCAGAACGTTCAGTCTGCTACCTCCTCTCATCAGTTAAGTGCGCAGGAACAACGTGAACTTGCGCAAAAACGGGAACAGGAAGCGGAGCGTATCAGTAACTACCTTAAAGGTTACGTATTGAATACGGCTTCCAACTAACGTGAAAAAGAATTATTTAAAAAACAAGAGCCTGCACTTTTTTAAAAATGTGGGCTTTTTATTTTTGGGATCTGCGTGTGTGCTGCATGTTCAGGCTGCAGAAGACAATTGCATGAGCGTTTTTACCGACATGCAACATCGTTTCTCTGTAGCGGATGTGAGCTTTACTGCTACCGTCGGGGATCTTCGCAGTATTGTTCCGTTTTCATACCGACATGGTTATGTAAACGGATCGGAATATGTGGTGTGGAAAACGCTTAACGGCGAGTCAGAAGGGTATGCCCTGCGAGATCTGGACGGTTTTGATTTTAATGACGACCGATCTTTAAAAAAACCTCTGTCTTGGCACAATACTCAGGTTTTTGATCGGGTGGTGTCCTCAAAAAACGAGCTTAAAGGTTACCAGTGTATTTTTTCAGGAAGAACCAGATTAAACGGCAGAAAGGTCTCGTTATTACGACTTTTGCCGCGTAACGATCTGCGTTACGGTCTGGCCATGGCTGTTGATGACGGCAGCGGTTTTCCTGTGGAACTTGAAGTAGTAACACCGCAGGGTGCCGGAGTAACCAAGATCTCGGCTACGGATATAAAAAAGAATGATCATGCGTTAAATATACCGTCAGACAATGATTTTGAGCGTTTTTCCCTGCTTAAGACAGCAAAAGCCGAACCTCAGGATGCCTGGGGATTTATAAATATTCCTCCTTATTTCAATATTGTTTCCCAAGGTGCGGTACAGATGCCTGACAGCGGGGATGTTTGCCCTTATCAACAATTCTCAGACGGAATTTTTTCTTTTAGGGTTTATATCAATTCGATTTCATCGGTTTCCCTTCCTGAGGTACGGGTCGGTGCACTGAGTATTTATCGCATGCATGACGCAAATCGCGAGTATGCCGTGGTGGGAGAAATTCCCATGGAAATGGCAAAAAGCGTATTGTCTAAAGTAGGTGATCGTTAAAAAAGGCTTTGCTCTGAAGTTCTGTTGTGTTTTAAGCAGGGCTGAAAAGTAGCATGTGTTAAAATTGCCTAATTGTATGCAAAGAGAGTGCTCGTATCTTATAAGTTTCTAGGTGGGTACAGGATCTTTGCTGAATAAATCCCAAAAAGATGTCCAGAAAAATTAGGTAAGTAGTTCCCATGGCAGAATTCGACCGCAATTTGGTCAGAAATTTTTCCGTGATCGCTCATATCGATCACGGTAAATCCACCCTATCAGACCGCTTTATCCAGTTATGCGGCGGTTTAAGCGATCGTGAAATGACCGCACAGGTTCTCGATAATATGGATATCGAGAAAGAACGCGGTATTACTATCAAGGCTCAGGCTGTAACGTTAAAGTACAAAGCCTGTGACGGCAAAACTTATGAGCTGAATTTTATCGATACCCCAGGACACGTGGATTTTTCCTACGAGGTGTCACGTTCACTGTTTGCCTGTGAAGGAGCCTTGTTGGTAGTCGATGCAACTCAGGGAGTGGAGGCTCAGACTCTGGCAAATTGCTATCAGGCTGTTGAGCTTGATCTTGAGGTGATCCCGGTTTTAAACAAAATAGATCTTCCTTCGGCCGATCCGGAGAAAGTTATAGATGAAATTGAAGATCTCATAGGTATAGAAGCTCATGATGCCTGTCAATGCAGTGCTAAAACCGGCGTAGGGGTAAAGGATGTATTAGAACGTTTGGTCCGTGACGTTCCGCCTCCGCAGGGAGATCCCAATGCCCCGTTGCAGGCTTTGATCATAGATTCTTATTTTGACGATTATTTGGGCGTGGTTGCGCTGGTACGCGTCAAAAACGGTACGTTGCGTCGCGGCGATAAGATCAAAGTGATGAGCCGCGGAAATACCTGGCAGGTAGAACGCTTGGGTATATCGACCCCAAAACGTGTTGACGTCGATGTATTAAATTGCGGTGAAGTAGGCTGGGTTGCCTGTGATATTAAGACCATTCACGGTGCTCCGGTAGGAGATACCATTACTCACGCGAAAAACGGCTGTACTGAAGCATTACCAGGATTTAAAAAAGTTCAGCCGCAGGTATATGCAGGAATGTTTCCGGTAAATACCGACGACTACAACGCATTTCGTGAAGCGATGGAAAAACTGTCGTTAAATGACGCATCGCTGTTCTTTGAGCCTGAAAACTCTCAGGCTTTGGGGTTTGGCTTAAGATGCGGTTTCCTGGGGATGCTCCACATGGAGATCATTCAGGAACGTCTTGAGCGTGAGTATAATCTCGACCTCATTACCACCGCACCTACGGTGGTATATGAAGTGGTTACCACTTCAGGAGAGGTTTTGCATGTCGACTCGCCTGCAGCTCTTCCGCCCATAAGCAATATTTCCGAAATTCGTGAACCTATTGCCGAGTGCCGTATGCTCATGCCATCTGAGTATGTCGGTCCGATCATGCAGCTGTGTCTTGAAAAGCGCGGTGTGCAGACCAATATGGTTTACCACGGTTCACAAGTTGCTCTCACTTTTGAAATACCCATGAGCGAGGTGGTGCTCGATTTCTTTGATCGTCTAAAATCCGTTTCTCGCGGTTATGCATCGCTTGATTACAGCTTTAAACGATTTAACCGAGACGATCTCGTGCGCATGGATATTCTGATTGCCGGTGAACGAGTTGATGCTTTGGCCGTGATCCTGCATCGCTCGGTAGCGGCTGCCCGCGGACGTGAAATCATTGCCCGCATGAAAGAAGTCATACCTCGCCAGATGTTTGATATTCCCATTCAGGCCGCCATCGGTGCGCAAATCATAGCCCGTGTTACGGTCAAACAGATGCGCAAGGATGTGTTGGCAAAATGCTACGGCGGTGATATTACCCGTAAACGCAAATTGCTGGAGAAGCAAAAAGCAGGTAAACGCCGCATGAAGAAATTAGGTAAGGTCGAAGTGCCGCAGGATGCCTTCATGGCTATTTTGAAAGTCGGTAAGGAAGACTGACGATTTTTGGTGAAGCTTTTCTTAGGAGGAATGTTCTCAAGCAGGATCTTAGCTTGAGGACATAGCTTTTTATGAATACATTTTCCGTTCTTTTGGCAGTGCTGTCCGTGGTGACAGGCATTTGCTGGATCTATGACTTTTTTAAAAAACGCCCTGAACGTATCAGACGGTATAAGGCTTCAATAGAGTCAGCTCCTGCTTTGTCCAAGAAAGAGCGGCGCAAGCTTTTGGAACCGTCCGGGTTTATAGGTCAGTGTGCGTCGCTGTTTTTTATCGTACTTTTTGTTTTCCTGTTCAGGGCGTTCATTATCGAGCCTTTCCGTATTCCTTCAGGTTCAATGTTGCCTACTTTGCAGTCCGGGGATTTTATTGCCGTAACCAAGTGGAGTTACGGTATACGCAATCCTCTTACCAATGATGTGTTGTTCCGTACCGGTGCCCCCAAACGCGGTGACGTAGTCGTATTCAAATATCCTGAGGATACTTCCGTTGATTACATCAAACGAGTGGTGGGCATGCCGGGGGATATCGTCATATATCATGACAAACAGATTTATCTTATTCCGGCAGGATCTCCTGAAGGTACGGAGCCTGCTTTGATTTCACGCAGTCAAAAAGGCAATTTTGTCGATGAGTCTTCAGCCTTTGCCAAAGAGCACTTTGATGTGTTTGAAGAGCAATTGGGAGATGTTAAGCACCGCATCATGATCAATCCCAACGCACCGGGATTTGAGCAGAATTTCTTCCGTCAGCGCGGAGCACCGTTGGCTGCATGGAAAGTTCCTGAGGACTGTTATTTTGTTATGGGCGATAACCGTGATAACAGTGCCGATTCACGTTATTGGGGCTTCGTACCTTACGACAACCTTATAGGTAAAACCGTCGGTGTATGGCTTTCATTTGACTTCAACCGTAAAAATACAGATTTGTTGCCCTCATGGATACCTTCGTCGGTTAATTTCAATCGTATAGGAGGATTGCATTGATGAGCAACGGTTTTAATCTTGTAGCTCTGCAGGATCTGGAGTCGCGTTTAGGTTACGCTTTTCAGAACATAGAACTTTTGGAACAGGCTCTTACTCATCGCAGTTTCGGACCGGTACATAATGAAAGGTTGGAATATCTAGGAGATGCGATTTTAGGAATGATCATCGCCAAACGTCTTTATGATCTCTTTCCTAAGTCTCCTGAAGGTGATTTGACACGCATGCGTTCTACTTTGGTTCGCGAAACCATGCTTGCAGAGATTGCGCGCGAGTACGGTATAGGAAATTGTTTGCGTCTTGGTCCGGGAGAGCTTAAAACCGGAGGGGCAAGAAGACAGTCGCTTATAGCCGATGCGGTTGAATCCATTATCGGGGCAATGTTTATCGATACCCATGAGGATTATCCGCGAGTACGTTCGGTTGTGTTGTCCTGGTTTAAACAAAGACTTGCAACCATTCACCCAGGAGAAGAGCAAAAAGATCACAAATCGACATTGCAGGAGCATTTGCAGGGACTGCATCATCCTTTGCCGCAATATAGGATCACTAACATAAGCGGCAGTGATAATGATCAATTGTTTGAAGTCGAAGTAAAAATTGAAGGTTTGCCGTCTTTTTCAGGCAAAGGATCGTCACGTCGTCGGGCTGAGCAGGAAGCTGCCGGTAATGCTTTAACTTATATAAAAGATCATCCTTTAAAGCCTAAGCGCAAATAGTTTTGGGAGAAGGCTCATGGCAACTCATTTCGGTTTCGTAGCCATCATAGGCAGACCAAATGTCGGTAAATCTACGCTGATGAATCATCTTATCGGACAAAAGATCAGCATAACCTCAAGAAAACCGCAGACTACGCGCAACCGCATTTTAGGAATAGATACCGAAGGCGAATATCAGGCCGCCTACGTCGATACCCCGGGCTTGCATCGCCAAGAAGCCAGGACCATCAATCATCTGATGAACAAAGCAGCCGAAAGCGCCTTGGGGGATGTCGATCTCGTTTTATTCGTTGTAGATCCTTTTGTTTGGAACGATGATGACGAAATGGCTTTTGCCAGGGTAAGACAGGCTCACAAAGTCGGAGTACCGGTGGTGCTGATCCTAAATAAACTCGATCAGGTAGGAGACAAACAAAAGCTTTTGCCTGTCATGGAAAAGTTGGCGCAAAAATTGGATTTCAAAGCCGTGATCCCCGTTTCAGCCTTAAAGGCAGTTAATTTGCAGGATGTAAAAGCGGTGATCCGCGACAGTTTGCCTGAGGGGGAGCATCTTTTTGATGATGACAGCGTAACTGATCGTTCTCAACGTTTTTTGGCAGCGGAAATCATCAGAGAAAAACTTATGCGCCAAATGGGAGATGAATTGCCCTACAGCGCTACCGTGGAGATCGAAGAATTTCGCGAAGATCAAGCGCTTTTGAGGATATCTGCAGTGATCTTGGTGGAACGTCAGGGACAAAAAAAGATGGTCATAGGCGCAGGCGGAGCCAGGATCAAGAAAATAGGCACCGAAGCCCGCGGCGACATGGAAAAACTCTTTGAATCGAAAGTTTTTTTAAGATTATTCGTTAAAGTCAAAGCCGGGTGGGCTGATGACAAACGGGCCCTCAGAAGTCTTGGGTATGACGATTTTGAGAGATTGTGATGTCTTCGGAATTTGACGATTCCGGGTATCTCATTCACAGCAGAACCTTTAAAGAGCGTTCGCTGTTGCTTGAACTGTTTACGGTAAATCACGGAAGAGTGGGAGCCGTTGCAAATTTTGGGAAAAAAGATACGCACGGTTTGAGGGCTGTTTTGCAACCTTTTGTCCCTTTGCGTTTTACTTTTTTAAAAGGCAGATCCGAACTTTTAACCCTGAAGGACGCCAAACGTTGTGGCAAATTGATTCAGCTCAGGGTTCCCGTACTTTTTTGTGCAGAATACTTAAATGAGCTGCTTTATTATCTCTATCGCGATGAAGACAGTTCCCCCAAACTTTTGGCTGCGTATATGCGTGCTTTAAACACATTGGCAAATGCATCAAATGCGGCAGAAGTTGAACGCTCTTTACGCGATTTTGAGCTCAATCTTTTGGAAAATTTAGGTTATGCTCCTGATTTTCGTTCCGCTTGCGGAAGATGGGATACCGGCGCTTTTTATGTTTACAGCGTTGACAACGGTTTTGTTAAAAGCTCTGAAAATACAGACAGGCTTATAAGCGGGGCAGTTCTCAACGAACTTAGCAGCGGCGAAAGCTTATCTCCGGTTGCCCGCCGTGTGCTTAAATCTATAAACGGTCGGGTATTGTCACAATTATTAGGTGACAGAAAATTAAAAAGCAGAGAGCTTTATTCGGACTTTATCAGACAAACCGCCTAGACGAATGGTACAGGAATTTTCATGGTAACTTTTTACAAAGAAAATAAGAAAAAAACATTTGATCGCAGAGCTTTTGATCTTGAATGTACGTCTCTTGATTTAAAAGGACGCGGAGTAGGTCGTCATAATGACAAGGTTTTCTTTGTAGACGGACTGATTGCAGGAGAGTGTGCCAGAGTGCAACCTTTGTCGGTAAAAGACAATACCGGAACAGCCAAGATCATTAAATTATTAAAAACTTCCGCAGCAAGACGTAACGTTAGCTGTGTTTATGCAGAAAATTGCGGAGGTTGTCCTCTTGGACATATAGAAACCAAAACCGCATTTGACGCCAAAATCCAAGGAGTTCGCAGGTTATTTGCCCGTCAGTTGAAAGTTGAACTGCCAAAGCCTCAATTTACCGAAAGTTCCAAAAGCACCGGTTATCGCAGAGCCTGCCGTCTGTCAGTACGCGTTGATCACGGGGTGATGCGCATAGGGTTTCGTTCGGAACATTCCAATCAACTGTGTGCAATAGGCCAATGTGAAGTGTTCACCGACAGATTAAATGCGGCTTTGCCGGTGTTGTCGGAATATCTTGATAAATTGTCGTGTCGCAGTCGCATCGGACATGTCGAGCTTTTAGACAGTGACGGCGCATTGGGGATCTCGTTGCGACTTGTTTGTAATCTTCCTGAAAAAGACGAGAGCATTTTGGAACAACTTACGTCCGAACTTGATGCCAGGATAAGCGTGCAGGAACCGTACGTGGAAAAACTCGGTACCGACAGAAGCGAAAAACTGCGCGAGAGGATCGTGTCAGGAAGTGACAAGGAGCTTTTTATCGAGGTTGACGGAATAAAAATTTCCTGTGATACCACATCTTTTGTGCAAGTCAATGCAGATGTGAATGCCAGGATGGTAGCACGCGTTTTGGAAGCACTTGAAATAAAAGCCGGCATGAAAGTTATCGATCTTTTCTGCGGATTGGGTAACTTCACCTTACCTATAGCTAAAGCCGGAGCCCACTGTGTGGGGGTGGATATAGTTCGCGCCATGACGGAAAAAGGCATGCGCAATGCGCAAAACAATGCATTGCCGGCTCGTTTTGCCGCCGCTGATTTGGAAGCTCCGTTTGAAGCTATGAGTTTTGCCAAAGACGGTTATGATGCCGCGGTGATGGATCCTGGACGTTCGGGGGCCGTAAGAGCAGGAGCATATATCGCCAGGCAAAAGGTGAGTAAAGTTATTCTCATATCATGCAATCCGCTTGCAGCCGTACGCGATCTCAAAACTTTTCTTAATTCAGGATACAAGATTTCATCTTGGGGCGCTTTTGATATGTTCCCTCGTACGGCGCATATTGAATGTCTGTTTGTTTTGGAAATATGCAAAAAGAAAGCAAAAGCCTGAACTCTTTAACGTTATGGTGCATTAGTTTGCTAGAATTTTTTACTGTATCTAAAATACTGGAAGAATTTGAGTCTTAAGCTTACGGGGCGAAAGCTATGGTAGCCATCAGAACCACTCATGAAGCATCGTTTAATTTTAAGAATTGGCTAGACGGTCTGAAACTTGATGAGGCTGAAAAACAGCAATTGCATGAAACTTATGATTTTGTGGTTGCCTGTCTTGAGGAGAAAGAAAAAAAACTCAAAGACGCTGATATCGAGCGTGATCGTGAGAATTTCTTAAAGCTTTCGGCAGAAATCGTCTCAGCCATCATGATGCTTAACATGGATATGCTCTCGCTTAGGGTGAGTATCATTTATCCGGCTTTTGAAAACGGTTATATCACGGCAGCCGAAGTAGGCGAGCATTTCGGTACTGAGGCTCAAAAACTGCTCATGAACGTGCGCGATATGGAGGCGATCCGTTTCCTGCATACTGTGGGAGTAAGCGGCATAGACGAAACCAAAGTCGACAGAGTAAGACGCATGATGCTGGCGATGATTGAGGATGTTCGTGCCGTGGTCATAAAGCTAGGCGAACGCATTGCCGTGATCCGTGCGGCTAAATATGCTGACGACGCCACTCAACAGGCTATAGCCAACGAAGTTGCGAATATCTACGCCCCTCTTGCCAACCGTTTGGGAATAGGTCAGCTTAAATGGGAACTTGAAGATCTGGCTTTTCGTTTTTTGCATAAGCAAGAATACAAGGAAATAGCCCGTGATCTGGGTGAGCGTCGTGTAGATCGCGAGGCCTATATAGAAAAATTCGTCGGTGAACTGGCTTCATTGCTGAAAAATGAAGGTCTGAACTGCGAAGTTTACGGTCGTCCCAAGCATATTTACAGTATTTGGCGCAAGATGCAACGCAAGCATCTTAATTTCAATCAGCTCTATGACATCAGAGCCGTGCGCGTGATCGTCGACAAAATCTCGGACTGTTATGCGGCTTTGGCTATTGTGCATTCAAGATGGAAACATCTGCAAAGTGAATTTGACGATTACATCGCCAATCCTAAGGCCAACGGTTACCAGTCCATTCATACCGTGGTCTTGGGAGACGGTGACAAAACCGTGGAAATTCAGATCAGAACGCGCAACATGCACAATACTGCCGAGCTTGGGGTAGCGGCACATTGGAAATATAAGGAAGGAGCAGGGCAGAGTTCCGGAGTAGAACAGCGTATCAATTGGCTACGTAAGCTTTTGGCTTGGAGAGACGATCTCGTCGAATCAGGCACGCTTATGGAAAAATTCCGCAATCAGGTATTTGAAGACAGAGTGTATGTGTTTACTCCTGCAGGAGAAGTACTTGATTTGCCAAACGGCGCCACTCCTTTGGATTTTGCTTATCAGGTGCATACCATGGTGGGACATCGTTGCATAGGAGCCAAGGTCAACGGACGCATCGTTCCTTTTACTTATCATTTGCATACTGATGAGACGGTAGAGATCATCACTCAAAAAAATCCTAATCCGTCACGAGATTGGTTAAACCCTGAAAACGGTTTTTTAAAAACGTCAAAAGCCCGAGCCAAAGTGCAGGCTTATTTCCGCAAAGTGGATTACGGGCGTAATCGTGAAGCCGGAGCCGAACAGCTGGCTTTGGAATGTCAAAAGCGTTCGTTACCTTTTAACAAGGATCAGATCACCGCGCTGTTAAATCAGAATCTCGGTCGTTTCAATGTAAAAAAAGCTGATGATATTTATGCGGCAATCGGAGCAGGAGATACCGGAGTTGCTGCCGTTGCCAGTTTCCTTGAAGAAAAGAGCGGTCACGCCGATCAGACTGAAAGTGACGAACTTATCAAAAGCAAACTTGAGGAAAA
>CALBLB010000145.1 GCA_937896115.1 uncultured Succinatimonas sp. | reverse complement strand
TGTAAAGATTGCCATGAATTCTGATAAGGCATACCAACTTAAATGATTATTTCGCCAATTTAAAAAATTAAGCGGATCAAAATGAAAACGTTTACATACACAAGTGCATGTAAATAAACAGGGCCGGATATAAGAGCGTTTTTTATCGCTTTTTTAACCAAAAAATCTGATTAAAGTTTCCTGCTTACCACATCTTTTAAACAAATTTTCATCTAAGTATAATTC
Source organism: uncultured Succinatimonas sp. (assembly GCA_937896115.1). Classification (GTDB taxonomy): domain Bacteria; phylum Pseudomonadota; class Gammaproteobacteria; order Enterobacterales; family Succinivibrionaceae; genus Succinivibrio. The sequence continues at coordinate 967 of CALBLB010000145.1, read as the reverse complement.
ACCCTTGTAAACGGTTACTTATGCTGTTTTGATTTCAAAAAACAGTATTTTAGTCAATCATTTCAACCTATTAACCAAAAGGCAACTTTATGGATAACATTACTCAGGGCTTAACGGCAATCGACTGGACGATCTTCGCCGTTTATGCCATCGTGATTGTAGCGGTAGGTCTTACCGTTTCAAGAAAGAACAAAGCCAGCACCGAAGGCTATTTCTTAGCCGGCAAATCCATTCCTTGGTGGGCTGTCGGTGCCTCGCTGATCGCTGCCAACATCTCCGCCGAACAATTCATCGGCATGTCGGGATCAGGCTTTGTGATTGGTCTTGGTATCTCAGCTTACGAATGGATGGCTGCCATCACCCTTATTCTGGTGGCCAAATTCTTTATGCCTATCTTCATTGAAAAAGGCATTTACACCATTCCTGAGTTCGTCGAAAAACGTTTTAACAAGACTCTTAAGACCATTCTTGCCGTATTCTGGCTGTGCCTGTACATCTTTGTGAACCTCTCCTCAGTGCTCTACTTAGGCGGTACTGCGTTGCAGGTCATCATGGGAGTTCCTATGATGTACACCATCATAGGTTTGGCAGCCTTTGCCCTCATTTATTCCGTATACGGCGGTTTAAGCTCCGTGGTCTGGACCGATGTGATTCAGGTAGCAGTCCTGATCATCGGCGGTTTTGCCACTACTTATCTTGCCATCTCCTTCGTAGGCGGTGACGCAGGATTTTCAGGCGGCTTTGCCCACATGATGGATGTGGCCCCCGATCATTTCAAGATGATCCTCTCTCATGACAATCCTCAGTTCTCAAATCTGCCGGGCATCAGCGTGCTGATCGGCGGTTTGTGGGTTGCCAACCTCTACTACTGGGGCTTTAACCAGTACATCATTCAGCGTACTTTTGCCGCCAAATCCTTAGATGAGGCTCAAAAGGGTCTGGCTTTTGCCGCATTCTTAAAACTTAT
>CALBLB010000144.1 GCA_937896115.1 uncultured Succinatimonas sp. | reverse complement strand
CAGATCTGGATTCATTATTTGAAGTCATCAAGGATGACAATCTGCCCAGGATCCAGGGGAAAACTTTTGCCGTAAGAGTACGCCGTCGCGGCAGTCATGAATTCAATTCCCAGCAGGCAGAGCGCATCATAGGCGGAAAATTTAAAGCCGCATCGGGAAGTACCGTAAATCTTGATGATCCTGATATTACCATCCATATCGAGATAGAAAATCAGCTTGCTTATGTTACCGGTGAGCGCATGATGGGGATGGGCGGTTTCCCCGTAGGTTCTCAAGGAGAAGTGTTCTCGCTGATCTCCGGCGGATTTGACTCCGGCGTTTCCTCACACAGAGTTATACGCCGCGGTTGCAGGGTAAATTATCTGTTCTTCAATATGGGCGGAACGGCTCATGAACTGGGAGTAAAGCAGGAAGCCTACTTTATTTGGGATCGTTACGCTTCATCCCATAAGGTACGCTTTGTCACCATACCTTTTGAAGAAACCGTGGGACAGATCTTAGAGCGTACTCATCACGGTGTGCGCGGAGTGATTTTAAAACGTATGATGATGCGTGTCGGAGAACAAATCTGCCGTCGTTATCATTCAGAGGCTTTGGTTACCGGTGAATCTTTAGCTCAGGTATCAAGCCAAACTCTTACCAATCTTTCTCATATAGATTCAGTTACTGACACTCTGATCATTCGTCCCTGCGTGACCATGGATAAACAGGAGATCATCGACGAATCACGCCGTATCGGTACTTTGGGATTTGCCGAAAGTATGCCTGAATATTGCGGTGTGATTTCTGATCATCCCAATGTCTGTCCTAAAAGATCCTTCGTTATGGAAGAAGAAGCAAAGATGGATGTCGACGGTCTGGTAGAACGTGCGGTGGCTTCTGCGCGCAGTATCGATATTCATGAGATCCCGGCAGATGCCGATCGTTTAAAAACAGAGGTTGAAACGGTAAGTGAGTTGTCCGTTTCAGATGTAGTTTTGGATGTGAGAGCACCGGATGATGCTGAAAAATCACCGGTAAAGGTTGAAGATCATCAAGTGATCCTTATGCCTTTTTATCGTATTGCCAAGGATTTTGAAACTTTGGATCCTGCAAAAAATTATGCGCTGTTTTGTGATCAGGGCGTTATGAGTACCATGCAGGCCAGGCAGTTAAAGGAAATGGGGCATCATAATGTCAAAATTTGGAGACCGGTAAAGAACTGATTTTGTTTGATGGGAAAGAGCATGAAATGACGAAGTTTCATGCTTTTTTTGATCAAGAAAGGTAAAAATTTTCTTTTCGGCACGATTTAAAAACATGATGTTTTTTGTTATTGTGAAGTTGAGCCGATAGTACGGTGATCAGAATAATTTTGCTATTGTTTTCAAACTGTTATCAATACCAATCAACAGACGGTGCGATGTTGTTTCAAAGGCGTTTTAGTCTTAATTTTGTTTTTGACAAACGCTTCTAATCATTTACTTCAGGAGTGTTTATGTCAAAAATAAAGAGCAGGGAACGGCTGAGATCAGACAATTTCCATGTAAGCGATCTCTAGCAATCTGACTATTCGTATTTTTGAAGTTTTTTA
>CALBLB010000143.1 GCA_937896115.1 uncultured Succinatimonas sp. | reverse complement strand
GTTAAATTACATCAAAAGCCACAGCTTAAAAGATCCACGGGCCTACGGAGCCGATCAAACCATATCAGCAGACGAGCTGAATTCAAGTCAGGGACTTGCCGATTTAAGCGATGTGGGTTTATTGGTGCAGGCAGGATATCTGACCATCAAAAGTGTTGAGCCAGGAGGGGAAGTTTTTACCGTAAATTATCCCAATGCAGAAGTTTCACGCTCTATGTCCAAACTGTATGCAGAGCAACTTTTCGGCAAAAAAGCAGACACTCTGATTAAGACTTCGTCTTTGGGCTTATTTATGAATTTTGCCAAAGACGAGATCGTAAAAAGTCTTAATCTGCTGTTTAAGACTATCGATTATGAAAGATATCCTGTCAACGATGAAGCGTCATTGCGCAGTTTTTTGCAGATATATCTGACAGGCGGCGGGATCACCGAATTAAATATTGAAAAGCACAATGCCTTCGGGCGCTCTGATCTTGAGTTTAGGGCAGGCGACAGATATTTCGTTATCGAGCTTAAATATGCACGAGACGGGGACAATATTAAAAAATTGCTGGACAGCGCCAAAGATCAAGTAATTAAGCGGCAGTACGGAGAGCAGGTACATCCTGAACTTGAGCACGTACGCTTGGCTTTGGTGTTTTCACAAAAAGATCGGCAGTTTGTTGCAGATCAGTTTTTTTGATCCGTAGTGTCGGAATTATTTGAGCCTTTTAAGGCCATTTCGGTGCGGGCTTGGGCCGCCTTTTGCTGAGCCTGCGCAGCTACTTTCAGATCCTGAGCAGAAGGATCGGCAGGAGCTTTGGCCGCACTTACGATCTGTTCCATTTTTCGGAGGGTCTTTTCCGGGCTATCTTCTTCCTGCATATCGATATTGACGTGACCGCCTATAGCATAATCGTTGCCGTCAGGGCCTTTTTCATAATCATAGGAAGGGGATCCTGCATATTGTCCGCCGGTGCTTTGGTGGGCTCTTTCATGAGCGCGCACCTCCGCGTCACGTTTTTTAAGTTTTTCTACCTTTTCCTGCTCTTTTGGGGTCAGCTCCTGACCGTTTTTTCCGAAAACATCGTCTGAGTTTTCCTGATCTTCTGATGCTTTGCGCTGTCTTCCTGCCAAATACGCATGTTTTGCTTTTAAGCGATTGTGAGAGAATTCAGAGGAATTTGTTTTGGAGGTATGCAGATCAACTGACGAAAACTGCTGCGCATCATCGCAGGCATTGTCAGTGTTTTTGGTAACAGCGTACTGAGACGATACGTAAAAAAAGGGGGATACTTTGGAAAATATCTCTGAAGAGGCGGCGTTTACATCCATTTTAGTTCCTTGCTAAGAACTTTATGATCATTATACAGCACCGCCTGTAAAAAGACGGTGCGAATGTAAAAGCCCTGATCTTACTTATAAAGAGCCTTGGAACATCGAAGAAATGGATTCTTCGTTGCTGATGCGGCGTATGGCCTCGGCAAGCATGGGGGCAAGGCTTAATACCTTGAAGTTCTTAAGCGCTTTGAACTGCTCGCTTGCAGGGATGGAGTCGGAAACTACCAGCTGATCAAGCTGGGAGTTGGCGATATTCTCATAAGCAGGACCTGACAATACGGCGTGAGTTATGTAAGCGTAAACATGCTTGGCACCGCGTTTTTTGAGGGCATCGGCTGCCTTGCACAAAGTTCCAGCTGTATCACAGATATCGTCAACGATGATGCAGTCTCTGTCTTTGACCTCTCCTATAAGATGCATTACCTCGGAAACATTAGGACGGGGACGACGCTTGTCGATAATGGCAATGTCGGCATCGTTTAACAATTTGGCAATGGCGCGGGCGCGAACCACACCGCCCATGTCAGGGGAGACCACGCAAGGTTTTTCTATACCGCGGGCAAGCATGTCGTCAACGAAGATCTGGCTTGAAAAGCAGTTGTCCACGGGAACGTCAAAGAAGCCCTGGATTTGCTCGGCGTGCAGATCTACGGTGAGCACGCGGTCAACGCCTACGGAGGAGAGCAGATCGGCTACTACTTTGGCCGTGATGGGAACACGGGCTGAACGCAAACGGCGATCCTGACGGGCATAGCCGAAATAGGGGATCACGGCGGTAATGCGTCCTGCCGAAGCGCGACGCATGGCGTCGATCATGATGAGCATCTCCATGAGATTCTCATTGGTGGGAGCACAAGTGGATTGGATCACGAAAGTATCGCATCCGCGAACATACTCATTGATCTGTACGTGGACCTCGCCGTCGCTGAAACGATCAACGGTAGCGTCTCCGAGCTTGGTATACAGGCGCGAAGCAATGCTGTTGGCAAGATCGGGAATGGCATTGCCGGCAAATAATTTCATATCGGCCATAATTCAGGTATCAAGGAAAGGGAAGTTAAGACTTTTGCCGTCTTCTGACGACGCGGTCGGTTTTTGCCTTAAGGCGCGCTAAGTATACATCTTTTGTCAGCAAAATTTGCCGAGAAAAACAGCACAGGACAAAAGGATAAGCAGATCTGCTGTTAAACAAGCCCGATCTTACGAACGGGCTTAAAAATTTTGGCAGCAATTTAACCGCTTAACCGCGCATCGAGCCTAAGAGGATCTTTTCGCGCTCGGCCTTGGCTTCGGCATTGGCTTTGGCAACGTCGGCGGCTATGCGTTTTTGCTTGCGCACCAGTGACAGCCAGCCAATGAACGTGCCTATGGAGGCCACGAAGATAATGATGGATGCCAATGCATTGATCTCAGGTGAGAGACCGCGTCTTATCGAGGAGAAGATCAGCATGGGCAAGGTGGTGGACTCAGGGCCTGCGATGAAACTTGTGATCACCACGTCATCCATGGACATGGTAAAGGACAGTAAAAAGGCAGCCACTTCTGCAGGCATCAGAGCAGGGAGCATCACTGCAAAGAATACCTTAAGAGGACCTGCCCCCAAATCTTTTGCCGCTTCCTCAATTGAGGTGTCAAGTTCCAAAAAGCGGGAGCGGATCACCACGGTAGCGTAGGCTGAGCAGAAGGTGACGTGGGCAAACCAGATGGCGGCTATGCCGCGATCGGCAAAAAAAGGAATGAAATCTCCCAAAGTCACGTACAAAAGTAGCAGTGCAAGTCCAGTTACCACTTCAGGCAAAACCATAGGAGCGGTCATAAACAGCATGAAGGCGGACTCTCCTGTAAAGGAGTGTACGCGCACCATTACGAAAGCTGCCATGGTTCCTATGATCACCGAGGCGGCTGCGGCCATCACGGCGATGGTAAGGGAGGTTACCAAGGCTTTGATGATGGCACTGTCCTCGACCAACACTCCGTACCATTTAAATGAGAACGAAGTCCAGATGGTGACCATCTTGGAGTCGTTGAAGGAGTAGACCACCAAAGTCATGATGGGAAGGTACAAAAAGATTAAGGCCAAAGTGAGGATCATGGTTTTGGCCGCAGTACTTTTCTTAATCTTCATCACACTTTCTCCCTGCTGGCACGTTGTGATTTAAAGAAGATCACGATGGGGATGGCGAGTATGGTGAGCATCACGATCGCCACGGCAGAAGCCAAAGGCCAGTCGCGGTTGTTGAAAAATTCCTGCCAGAGTATGCGTCCTATCAGGATGGAACCCTTACCGCCTAAAAGTTCGGGGATGAGGTATTCGCCCAAAGCCGGGATGAACACCAGCATGGAGCCTGCGATGATGCCGCTCTTGGTTTGGGGAACCAGTACGCTAAAGAAGGTGCGCACCGGCTTGCACCCTAGATCATAGGCTGCCTCAATGAGGTTGTAATCAACCTTTAAGAGTGCGGTAAACAAAGGCAGTACCATATAAGGCAGGTAACAGTAGACTATTCCCACGTAGACGGCAAAGTCAGTTTGCAACATGTGAATAGGCTGATCGATTACCCCCAGAGTCATCAACACGTCGTTGATAAGACCGTCGCGTTTTAACAGCGCCATCCAGGCATAGACACGGACAACCAGTGAAGTCCAGCTTGGCATGATGAGCAGCATGAACATGATGTTGCGCGTGACCGTTGAGCATTTGGACAACGCCCAGGCGATGGGATAGCCTATTAAAAGGCACAGCACGGTTGAAAATGACGCCACTTCCAGGGATTTTAAGTAGGAACGCAGGTAAGTGCCGTCTTCATCGGTAAAGATGAATGAATAATTTTCAAGGTGCAGGATTATCTGCATGGCCCCTTCTTCAAAGGTGACGATGGGGGAATACGGGGGAATGGCAATCTCCGTAACCGACAGCGAGATCTTGAAGATGATGAGAAAAGGCATCAGGAAGAACAGGATCATCCAGATGTAGGGAACCATGATGAGCACGCGTTCGCGCCAGGTATTCTGATGGCGTACCATGTTGCGTACCTCGGCCTTGCGTTTTTTGCGCGGAGTGAGGTTCAACTTGCGGCGTATCAACGCCTGCGAGGCGTTGAGTGACGAAACGGGCATGTTTTTATCCTCCCTAGATGG
>CALBLB010000142.1 GCA_937896115.1 uncultured Succinatimonas sp. | reverse complement strand
CTTCGGTGGGATCGCTATTGCCTCGTCGGGAGCTACCGCAATTCACGCACTCTCCTACCCTTTAGGCGGTCGTTACCATATTCCTCACGGTCTGGCCAACGCCATTTTGATGCCTCAGGTAATGGATGCCAACAAATCATCATGCATTGAAAAATATGCAGTGATGGCCAAAGCCATGGAGCTTGACTGTAACGGCAAGAGCGATGAAGAATGTGCAGATCTCTTTGTCAAAGAACTTTATGCTCTGAACAAAGATCTCGGGATAAGTCTTGATTTCAAAGCAAAAGGCATAACTTTGGATGTAGTTGACGAGCTCGTGGAAAGTGCCTCCAAGGTCACAAGACTGCTCAATAACAATCCCAAAGAACTTAGCCGTGAGGAGATGAAGGAGATCTATATCAAAGTGATCAAGGAAAACTCCTGAGCACAATACCCCGCAACTAAAAAAGCTTGGCTTTTTTAGTTGCGGGGTTTCTTTTAAAAAGCACCTTTTTCGTGCTTTTTTTATTAAACCAATCCGTAAACAAACTGCCAGATGATCCGTTTTGTTACAATGCCGACGGTAATATTGAAGGACATCATTTTATGCAGCAATCATCAAAAGCTTCGGATGCTTTGAAACTTTCCCCAAAACTTACCAAAGTGCAGGCTTTGGCTCAGGCTTTGGTCAGGATTAAATCCGTAACTCCCGACGACAACGGTTGTCAAAATCTTATCAAAGACAAATTGGAAAAGGCCGGCTTTCACTGCATAACTCTGCAGGAAAAAGGTACTACCAACCTTTTGGCTATTCACGGCAAAGGCAGACCTTTTGCCATGTTTTTAGGCCATACCGATGTGGTTCCCGAAGGCGATCACTGTCAATGGGATCATGATCCTTACTGCGGCGACATCTATGAGCTTGACGGGGAACCCTGCCTGTACGGACGCGGCAGTGCCGACATGAAAGGCGGAGATGCCGCCATGACCGAGGCTTTATTACAGTTTGTAGATGAACACCCCGAACACCAAGGCAGCGTAGGACTGCTGATCACCTCCAATGAAGAAGGCGATGCCGTAGGAGGAGTTCCGTACTGCGTAGAATATTTAAAAGAGCATGATCTCATCCCCGATTACTGCCTGATCCCCGAGCCTTCTTCGGTCAAAATTTTCGGCGATGAAATTAAAAACGGACGTCGCGGAGACATCAACGTCACCATTACCGTACACGGGATCCAAGGACATGTAGCAGTTCCTGAAAGTTGTGACAATGCCGCTCATCATGCGGCAAGACTTATCTGCGCGCTTATCGACAATCCTTGCGATCAAGGCTCAGAATTCTTCCCGCCTACCTCATTTCAGGTTTCAAACTGCCACTGCGGTACCGGCGCTGACAACGTGGTTCCAGGTACCTTTACCATGCGTTGCAATTTCCGTTTTAACGATCTGCAGTCTTTTGAAAACATTAAAAAACATGTATGTGAAATTGCCGACAACTTACACATAAAATGCGATTATGACTGGAGTTACGAAGGGCCTTACTTCCTTACCAAAGGAGGAAAACTCCTCGATGTCATGAAAGCATGCGTTACCGAAGTAATGGGTAAAGAGCCGGTATTCACCACCTCAGGCGGCACTTCAGACGGACGCTTTATCGCACCTTTGGGCGTTGAAACCATGGAATTTGGTCCCATCACCGAAACCATACATCGCGCCAACGAGCATGTATCTTTGGCCTCGCTGCAACAATTGCAGGAGATCTATGCCAAGGCTCTTGCAAAACTCATGGCTTAAATTAAACCTGCCCCTGCCTTATGCAGGGGTAAGCAAAGCATGCTCGAGAGCTTTTACGGCCTGCGGCATATCATCAAGTTTTACTGCTGAATACCCTATTACAAAAGCGTGTTCATCACGTTTTCCCAATCGTCTGAATTTTGACAAAGGTACTATTTTCACACCGTAGGACAGCGCCCTTTGAACGCATTCATCGTCTGAAAATTCAGTATCCACTCTAAGCAGAAAATGCAAGCCGTTGCTTTGATTCTCGATCATGCTTTTAGCGTTTAATTTACTTTTTTCTATAAGACTCAAAAGCGTATCGCGTTTTCTAGCAAGCAGCCTGCGCATGCGGTTTAAATGCGTCTCAAAAGCACCGCTTTTTAAAAAAGCCGCCAATGCATACTGTTCAAAATTTGAAACCGTACAGGAATAGAAAGAAAGCTTCTTCTCAAAACTTGCACATAATTTCAACGGCAAAACCATATAACTTACGCGCATGGTTGATGCCAAAGTTTTGGTAAACGTATTCATATAGATAACCTTGCCTTCGGCATCTATACTTTGCAAGGTAGACAGCGGACGCCCGGTGATCCTGTATTCTGAGTCATAGTCATCTTCGATGATATAATGACCTTTTTTTGCCGAAGCCCACCCTAACAACTCATAACGTCGCGAAACCGGCATCACTATGCCGGTAGGAAACTGATGCGAAGGAGAGATATGCACTACCTGTGCATCCGTAAGCTCAAGTTCACGCTCTGAGAGTCCGAACTCATCCAAACTTATCCCCAGATGTTTTACCCCATGGCTTTTAAAGATCCAGGCTATACGCTCGTATCCTGGATCTTCTGAAGCGTAGGTAAGATCAAAGCCCAAAAGCTCGATAAGTCTGCCCATAAGATATTCAGTACCTGCGCCTATAACCACCTGCTCAGGCAAAACCTCCATACCGTGATAAGCCTTAAGATGTTGCGCAATGGCCTCGCGCAATTCCCAAAGTCCGCTCCCCGGGGAATTCATCAGTAGCTGATTGCGTCTTTCATTTAAAACCTGACGTAAAAGATGCGACCAAACCGAAAAGGGGAAAGCCTCAGGATCGCATTCATTACTTGAAAAATCGGCAAGCAGTTTTCCCGTGCTTACGTCTTTTTTAGCAATGACTTTAACTTCAGACGCAACTTCATGTGTTTGCCTGATCTCTTTGAGATCGCCTACGTAATAACCGCGTTTGGGCATGGAAAATACATACCCTTCATCACACAGCCGCTCATAAGCGTTTTCTACCGTGATCACGCTTATACCCAGATTTACCGCAAAAGCACGCTTGGATGGCAAGCGCTCTCCTGCATGTAAAACACCTGAACGAATGTCGTTTCGCAGGCATTTATACAAGGAAATATACAAAGGATCTGAACTGTTTTTTTGCAAGGTATAGGTAAGCATGATCACCACTTGATTCAATCTGACCTTACTGAATATATCTAAACTGATTATTTTAATAAAGCCAGTTTTGCACAAAATATTGTTCCATCAAGTAAGAATTCTTTTTAGGAGCACAAAATGGAACAGCATCAGGATCGCTACAAACTTAACAAAGAGCTGGCTCAAATGTTAAAAGGCGGTGTGATCATGGACGTCACTACCCCGGAGCAGGCCAAAATAGCCGAGGCAGCAGGTGCCTGCGCCGTGATGGCTTTGGAGCGCATTCCTGCCGACATCCGTGCAGCAGGCGGTGTTTCACGCATGTCGGATCCTGCCATGATCCGCGGTATTCAGGAAGCCGTCTCCATTCCGGTCATGGCAAAATGCCGTATCGGTCATATAGTTGAGGCCAGGATCCTCGAAGCCATTGAGATCGACTACATCGACGAATCTGAAGTGCTCTCCCCTGCTGACGACGTTTATCACATCGACAAGACTAAATTCTCAGTTCCGTTCGTATGCGGTGCCCGCGATCTCGGCGAAGCTCTTCGCCGCATCGCCGAAGGCGCATCCATGATCCGTACCAAAGGCGAACCCGGCACCGGTGATATCGATCAGGCCGTACGTCACATGCGTGTCATGAATCAGGGCATAGCCAAAATCGTGTCCATGCGCGAAGACGAATTGTACGAAGAAGCCAAACGTCTTGCCGTGCCGGTCGAATTGGTTGCTTATGTACACGAGCATAAGCGTCTGCCGGTAGTCAATTTCGCCGCAGGCGGTGTGGCCACTCCTGCAGATGCTGCGCTCATGATGCAATTAGGCGCTGAAGGCGTGTTCGTAGGATCAGGGATCTTTAAGTCAGGAGATCCTGCCAAACGTGCCGCTGCCATAGTTAAAGCCACCACCAATTATCAGGACGCCAAGATGATCGCCAAGCTCTCTGAAAACTTGGGTGAAGCCATGGTCGGCATTAACGAAAATGAGATCAAAGTGCTCATGGCTGAGAGAGGAAAATAATGACAGTCGCGGTTTTAGCTCTGCAGGGAGCTTTTGCCGAGCACGAAAAAGTATTGCGTACGCTCGGTGAAGAATGCTTTGAAATAAGGCAAGCTGCAGATCTTAAAAAGTCCTTTGACGGTTTGGTACTCCCGGGAGGCGAGAGTACCGTCATGGGCAAGCTTTTGCACGAGCTTGATCTCTTTAATCCGTTAAAGGAGAAAATCGAGGAAGGCTTACCGGTTCTGGCAACCTGCGCAGGTCTCATTCTTTTGGCATCCAAGCTTGAAGATGACGATACCGTGTGGTTCGGAACGTTGCCGATCACGGTAAGACGCAATGCCTTCGGACGCCAGTTGGGAAGCTTCCACACCCGTTTAAATTACGGCGATCTCGGACAAATTCCCATGACCTTTATCCGTGCTCCGGTGATCACCAAAGTAAGTCCCGAAGTAAAAATTTTGGCACGTGACGGCGACAATATTTATGCCGTGCAATATAAAAATCAAACCGCTTTGGCGTTTCATCCCGAGCTTGATGAAAGTATGGCCGTACACAGCGACTTTCTAAAACAAGTTCACTCTTAAGATAAATCACGGGGCAAAATCTGACATTTGCTCCGTGCTTCACTTCTCAATGCCAACACGGTTGGTGTTGGGGATCATCTAGCGGATCCCTAACAATAAGAACTTTCCTTACTAAACCTTTATCAATCCATCTTTCCTAAAAAGGAAAGCAAAACTGCCTTTTACAACAACGGTAAAATCATCAGATGACTAATACTAATCTCATGAGTAGCAGCCATAAAGCCCCAAAATCCGAACCTTTGACAACCACGTCAACCAAAGCCTTTTGTACCCCTATAAGAAAAAATTAAAAATATCACACAAACTGCTTAAATAAGCAATTTACAGGTTTTGGCGGTACTAAACTCCGGTGATCACATGCAAAAGATCTGCTCGGCACTGCAAATGAAAGCTGCCTGAAAATTAAAATCGTCCTAAATCATCGTATCGTTTTAGCCCTGTAATTTTCAGAATTTAAACGTAAATTTTCGCTCTGCATCTTAGCTTTTAC
>CALBLB010000141.1 GCA_937896115.1 uncultured Succinatimonas sp. | reverse complement strand
GCACTAAATATAGGCACAGGCTATATGTTTACCCACACTTATGCCTGAAGCCTCATTTTTACTCTGATTTTTTCTTTTCTTCTTTTTCATCAGATCCAGCACTGTAAAGGAACTTTCCTATCAGATCCTCTAGTACTAATGCCGAACCTGTATCAGTAAAGTAATCACCGTCTTTCAAATATTCACTACCCAAGTCTTCATCATAGAAACCCGGAGTAATAGCCACATATTGCTCGCCTATAATTCCTGCTGTCTGAATGGAAGCTTTCGATTCATTGGACAATGATGCACATGATGAATCAATCTCCATATCAACTACAGGGATCAAATTTTTTTCATCAAGATAAATCTTGGAAACACGTCCTACAGTCCCCCCGCCGATTTTTACCGGAGCTCTTAATTTCAAAGAACCTATATTGTCAAATTTTGCATGCAGAGTATAGAACGCAGAATTGCCATTTAATACCAGTCCTGCAATTTTGAGTGACATCACCGCTGCTGCCACAATTGATGCAAAAACAAAGAATCCAACCAGTATTTCCGCTTTTAAATATTTCATTTTTTACTTTCCTAAAACATTAACGCGGTCAAAATAAAATCAAGTCCCAATACCGATAACGACGACTGCACCACTGTTGCAGTGGTCGCTGCACTAATTCCTGCAGAAGTAGGTTTGCAGTCATAGCCATTGAACAATGCTATCCAGGTACAAACCACGGCAAAAACAAAAGATTTCACCATCATCGGCATGACATCATCCAAAATATCAACGCTTGACTGCATTCCTGACCAAAAAATTCCGTCATCAAGACCTAGCCAATCGACGCCAACCAATTTACCGCCATAAATACCTATCACAGAAAACATCAACGAAAGCAAAGGTAAACTAATGACCCCTCCCCAAAACCTGGGAGCAATTACTCTGTGCAACGGGTCAACAGCCATCATTTCCATAGCCGAAAGTTGCTCGGATGCCTTTAGTTGTCCTATTTCAGCTGTTAATGCAGATCCTGCTCGTCCTGCATATAGCAATGCCGCAACTACCGGTCCTAACTCTCTGATTATCGACAAAGCTACTAATGTTCCCAAAGATCCTGTAGCCATAAAGTCTTTAAGAATATTAAAACCTTGTAATCCCAAAACCATACCAATAAACAGTCCTGACACTAAAATTATGATCACGGACTGAACACCGATAAAGTAAATCTCATTGAGCAGTAACAATGTATTGCGCTTAAAATCAGGTTTTACCAACAGTACATTCAAAAGTATGACAAAGGAACGACCAAGAGACGAGATCTTAAGCAGAAAATATCTGCCTAATGCCCCCCAAAAATTCAGCATCAAAGTTCCTCCAGATAATTGTCTAGTCCTTTGAGATGAAAAGCATAAGGACCATCAAAATCTCCGTTAATAAACTGTCTGATCCTAGGATCTGAACTGTTTTTTATTTCTTCTGGAGTTCCGACTCCAAGAACACAACCTTCAGCTACTATTACAACATAATGTGCTATTTCCATAATTTCTTTTACGTCATGAGTGACCACTATTGAACTTAATCCCAAAGCATCGTTTAAATCGGCTATTAGTTTTACCAATACTCCTTTGGTAATAGGATCCTGTCCAACAAAAGGTTCGTCATACATAATCAATTCCGGATCAAGTACAATGGCTCTTGCCAACGCCGCACGTCTTGACATACCTCCTGACAATTCTGACGGATATAATTGTGCAGCGGCCCGCATTCCCACCGCCTCAAGTTTCATCATTACCACATCACGTATAATTTCATACGGCAAATTAGTGTGTTCGTAAAGAGGATATGCTGTATTATCAAATACATTCATATCCTGAAACAAAGCTCCGCTTTGAAACAGCATGCTCATTTTTTGTCTGATGGTGTACAGTTCTTTACGTTTTAAGGTATGCATATCAACACCGTCAAACAAAACTTTTCCGCAATCAGGCTTTAACTGAGCGCCTATCAGACGTAACACCGTGGTTTTTCCCGTTCCGGAAGGCCCCAACACCGCAGTAATTTTTCCGCGTGGAAAAGAAACATTCAAACCTTGGTAAATATTCTTTCCAGAATATGAAAAAGATACGTCTTCGATTTTAACGATGGGATCGTCATTCATATGTTTGAGTCCGGTTGGCTGCTAACCCGCCACAAGCAGGATATAATTTATAGATAGAATGTTGCTTGCCGGTATTCTACAAGATATGACCTAAAACACGTAACAGACAAAAAGCGATATTCGACGCGAAAATATCACCTTCGTACATGGAGATCATCATGATAAACACTTGCTACGGATTTATATCTGAACAAGTCTTTTCTCGTCTTTCCAAAATCAAATTACTGATGCTAGATGTAGACGGAACTTTGACCGACGGAGGAATTTATCTCAACAACGATACAGGAGAATACAAACGTTTTTACACTAAAGACGGGTTAGGGCTTACTCAATTACAATCAAAAAGTGACTGTATATGTGCTGTGATCACCGGCCGTAGTTCCCATTTGGTAGAACGCAGATGTGAAGAAGTTCAAATCAAATACGTGATGCAAGGG
>CALBLB010000140.1 GCA_937896115.1 uncultured Succinatimonas sp. | reverse complement strand
CTTTGTATACTGAAGAAATGCGTCAATATCTGATGCGTTTTAATCAAAATGATCCTTCAATGCTTGCCGACTGTGCCGCTTCCATTACTACGGCCAAAACTCAAAAACTCATCGAGGTTTTAAACACTGTAGATGTTTTTAAACGCCTGAAAATTTCATCTGCATTAATAAAAAAAGAGTTGAAAGCGGCCAAACTGCAGGATCAGATCAGAGGGAGCGTATCCAACCAATTAAGCAAACGTGAAAAAGAATATTTTCTGCGCCAACAATTAAAAGAAATTCAAAAAGAACTTGGTAGTAAAGGGGATGATCGTAATACCGAAGCTACCATGTTTGAAAAACGCATGAAAAAACTTACTCCGCCTGAGCATATCAAAAAGCGTTTTGCTGAGGAGCTGAAAAAACTTAAGATCTTGGAAACCGGTTCCCCTGAATACGCGGTAACGCGTAACTATCTTGACGTTTTAACTACAATTCCCTGGGGTAAAAGGGTAAAAGAGCACATCGATTTGAAAAAAGCTCGTGAAATTCTTGATGAAGATCATGAAGGTCTTGATGACGTCAAAGATCGCATCATTGAATTTTTGGCTCTGGGAGCTTTAAGAGGCAGCACCGACGGATCGATCATGCTTTTTGCAGGTCCCCCGGGAGTAGGAAAGACTTCGATAGGCAAATCCATTGCCAAAGCCTTAGGCAGACCTTTTTTCAGACTGTCCTTAGGCGGTGTTGATGATGAATCAGTGATCAAGGGACATCGTCGTACTTATATAGGCTCTATGCCCGGGAAAATCGTGCAGGCTTTACGTGAATGCGAAGTTATGACCCCGGTGATCATGTTAGATGAAATCGACAAACTTTCACATTCTTATCAAGGAGATCCTGCTTCTGCTTTGTTGGAAACCTTAGATCCTGAGCAAAATAATTCTTTTCTTGATCATTACCTTGATGAAAAGATCGATCTGTCAGGGTGCTTATTCATTTGTACGGCCAATAATACCGATACTATTCCCGAAGCCTTGCTCGACAGAATGGATCCTATCAGACTCTCAGGATATATAGCCGAGGAAAAACTTGCAATTGCCAAAAAGCATTTATTACCGCGAGGTTTGAAAGATGCTCATATAAAAAATGAACAATTGCAAATAAGCGATGAAGTTTTAAGCAAAATCATCGACGAATATGCCCGTGAAAGCGGGGTTCGTTCTCTTGAAAGAGCGTTGGCGAAGATCATCAGAAAAGTGGCGGTTAAACTTGAATCAGGAGAAAAAGCAGTTACCGTTAACTCTTCAGATTTAAAAAAATACTTAGGACCGGCCCCGTTTAAAAAAGAGCCTTATATTCACGGTGTAGGAGTTATGACAGGACTTGCCTGGACTTCTGTAGGCGGAGCAACGCTTGCTATAGAATCAAGGCGTATTAGCACCGATGCTCAAGGTTTCGAGCTTACGGGCAAACTAGGCGACGTAATGAAGGAGTCTGCCCAAATAGCCTACAATTTCATACGCTCAAGCATCGGCAAATACTCAAAAGAGCATAAGGACTTTTTCTCAAAGTCATTAATTCACCTGCATGTCCCTGAAGGAGCTACACCTAAAGACGGACCGTCTGCCGGTATTACCATGGCAACATCTTTGCTCTCTTTAGCTTTGAATCGTGAACCTTCATCAGGAATTGCGATGACCGGAGAACTCTCACTTACAGGACAAGTTCTTGCTATAGGAGGGCTTAAGGAAAAAACCATTGCCGCAAGGCGTATGGGGATCAGAACCATAATCTGCCCCAAAGCCAATGAAGAAGATCTGCAGGAATTACCAGACGCGGTAAAAAAAGGAATGACTTTCCATTTTGCACAAACCTATGACGATGTCGTAAAGTTTGTTTTCCCTTAAAAGTTGACCAAACAGAACACCGCC